>DATCBR010000040.1:0-3249 GCA_036511765.1 Acidobacteriaceae bacterium
ATTCGCGTTGTCGGCTACGGCGAAAGAGGGCAAAGACGATCTCACTTTCAAACGATGATGATGAAGCTCAGGCGTTTGCCGATGCCGGTGCGCCACCGCCGCTTGCGCCGGGTCCCGGTGCGCCACCGCCTGGTGTGCCAGCGGCTGCAGTGGGGGCGGAGGACGCGCCGGCGCCGAGGCCGCTGGCACGGATGATGCCGAGGACGATCATGGCGCCGGCGTAACCGAGGGCGGCGATCAGCGCGGCGGCTTCGCAGGGGCCGGTCATGCAGGCGACGATGGCGGCGATGGCGGCGGCGGTGAGTATGATGCCGGCAGCGATAAGGGCGTTGACGATCGCCGCGTAGAGCATCTCCATGAAGACGGAGGTCCACTTCTTGACGGAACAGATACAGCCCGTGGCGATGGCGCCGGACCAGATACAGGCGCCGGCGCCTTCGGTTTCCGAGACGCAGGTCCCGTTGCAATTGCGGTAGGATTTGCCTGCGCACTCGCCGACGCGGCGGACGGTGTTTCGATTGCCCGCGCCGATGGCGGGAGAAGCGCCGCGGGATGCGGTACGCGGACTGCCGTCGCTCTGCTGGACGGTGTGGGTGAGTTCGTGCGCGATGAGGCGGCGGCCGTTGGGAGTGCGCGGCGAATACTGGCCGGGGCCGAAGACCATGTGCGGGCCGAAGGCGTAGGCGCGCGCGCCGATGCCGCGGGCCGAGGCGGCCGCTTCCCGATCGAAGTGGACACGAACGCCGGAGAAGTCGCGGTTGAAGCGCGTTTCCATAAAGAAACGGGTTTCGCGGTCGAGCGGCTGGCCGGAGGAGTTGAGCGTGTCCTCGACGGCGGCGGTGGTTTCCGGCTGAAGGCCGGAGGACGCCGCGTCGGGTTTGGCGTGTACCTTGTCTTCCTCTTCGCAGGAGGCACACTTGCGCTGGATCCGCGGGCCGGATGGGGTGGTGGAGAGGGCCGTGTCAGGGGTGCGCATTACCTGATCGGCGACGCGGTCGGCTTCGTGTTCGAGGGGATCGTCGGTGCGTCCGATGGCGAGCTTGCACTGCACGGCCTGGAGACGGAGCGTGGCTTGATTTCCGAGGCCGCGGTCTTTATCGGCAGCGAGCGCCGAACGCTGTGGGAGCGTTCGGGTGTTGGCCACGAAGGGGGATTTGCCCTTTGGCTTCGACATGGCGGAAGCAAACATACGGTTCCTCGATTTCGTTACGCGATTGTGTACGACGTAAAGACCCAGGCCGATGATGCACAAGCTACCCGCGCAGGATACCGCTCTGCGAGGGCCTTGTCGACAAAATATGTGGGCTGGAAATTTAAAAATAATCTCCGGTGGGCAGGTAGGACGCGAGGACAGCGTGTGTGAAGCGAAAGCGAAGGGGCTGCATCGAATAGATGATGAGTTCAACTACAGTTCCTGAGTCCCTGCCGGATGTTCCGGAGAGCGCCGGCGATGGCGTTCGTTTCGGTTTTGAAAACACGTACGCGCGCCTTCCGGAGCGTTTTTATGCGCAGGTGAAACCGGTGCCCGTGGCGGCTCCGCGGCTGGTGAAGCTGAATGTGGAACTGGCGAGGAAGCTGGGACTGGTCCCGGAGGCGCTGGCGAGCGCGGAGGGTGTGGAGGTGCTTGCCGGCAACCGCGTGGCGGAGGGGTCGGAGCCGCTGGCGATGGCCTATGCGGGGCACCAGTTCGGACATTTTGTGCCGCAACTTGGCGACGGAGGGGCGAACCTGATCGGCGAGGTGAGAGGCGCGGATGGCGTGCTGTACGACATCCAGTTGAAGGGCTCCGGCGCGACGCCCTTTTCGCGGCGCGGAGATGGCAGGGCGGCGCTGGGTCCGGTGCTGCGCGAGTACATTGTGAGCGAGGCAATGACGGCGCTGGGCGTGCCGTCGACACGCGCACTGGCCGCGGTGACGACGGGAGAGCGGGTGCTGCGGGAGACGGTGCTTCCGGGAGCGGTGCTGACGCGGGTGGCGGCGAGTCATCTGCGGGTGGGGACGTTTCAATACTTTGCCGCGCGAGGCGATGTGGAGGGGGTGCGGGCGCTGGCGGACTATGCCATCGCGCGGCATTATCCCGAGGCCGCGCAGACCGGGCGGCCGTATCGCGCGCTGCTGGATGGCGTGATCGGCAGGCAGGCGCGACTGGTGGCGCAGTGGATGCTGCTGGGGTTTATCCACGGCGTGATGAACACGGACAATACGTCCATCTCCGGCGAGACGATCGACTATGGGCCGTGCGCCTTTATGGAGGCGTATGAGCCGGACAAGGTGTTCAGCTCGATCGACCGGCAGGGACGTTATGCCTACAGCAACCAGGCCCATGCGATGCACTGGAACCTGACCCGGCTTGCCGAGGCGCTTCTGCCGCTGCTGGTGCAGGAGGAGGGAACCGACGAGGCGGGGCTGGCGTCGGCGCAGGAGGCGCTCGCGACGTTTGGGCCGCAGTTCGCGGCGGCCCGCGAAGGCGGTCTGCGGCGGAAGCTTGGTCTCCTTACGCAGCGCGACGGCGATGCTGCGCTGGCGGAAGACTTGCTGGAACGGATGGCGGCCAACCGCGCGGATTTCACGCTGACGTTTCGGCGCCTGTGCGCGGCTGCTGCTCGTCCGGAAGCGGATGCGGATGTTCGTGCGCTGTTTGCGGACGGCGGAGAGTATGACACCTGGGCCGAGAGATGGCGGCAGCGGCTGGCGCTGGAAGATGCTTCGGCGCAGGAGCGCGCGTCGGCGATGCGGTTGGCGAGTCCGATGTTCGTTCCTCGGAACCACCTGGTGGAGCAGGCACTGCGGGCGGCGGTGGATAGGGAAGACTTTCTCCCGTTTGAGGAGTTGCTCAACGTGGGCTCACGGCCTTATGACGACAGGGCGGAGATGGAGCGGTTTGCTATGGCGGCTCGGGCAGAGGAGTGCGTGGGGGAGACATTCTGCGGGACGTAGGGTGGGTGGGCTGCGTGCGATTGGGTACGCAGCTAACGTTTATTGAGCTTCCATCAGCGGTGACGGGAACGTGCTCGTTTTGGGGTCTTCCAAGGCCCAGGACACACGGCATTGACGGCTTAAATGAAGTTGCGCTTGCCTTGCGCCTGGCGGAGGTTTTCGACGTCGAGGCGGTAGCCGTAGCTTGGGCGTTTGCCGGCAACCAGGCCGTTTTCGTCGAAGTTGATGGAGTGACTTCCTCCGACGCCATAATTGGCCCAGAGGTTCTTGTGCGCGGCGTATGCCTCGTGGAGGTTGGCGTTCAGTTTCTTG
>DATCBR010000041.1:0-7578 GCA_036511765.1 Acidobacteriaceae bacterium
AGACGCCTTCTCGTGCATCTTCCATTGGCTCTTCCATGACAATCTCCCGCCAGTTGGACTCCGCGAACGTGCAAGATCCATCCAGCAATGCGGGTGACGCACGCGACTCAGCCCTGCCGCAGATCTCCGGCGACGAGATGAAGGACCACCTGATCTCCTCGCGCTTCCCCATCGTGCCCGATACCGCGAACGCCGATGCGGTCCGAGGCGTCGTCACGCTTGAGGCCGTTGTCACCGCCCGTGGCACTGTGGAGCACATCCACGCGGTCAGCGGCCCGGAGAACCTGCGTCAGCCCGCCATCGAAGCGGTGTCTGGCTGGCGCTATCGCCCGTACCTTGAGGATGGGACGCCCGCCGATGTCCGCACCACTATCCGCGTCGACTTCTCCGGCAACGATTAGCAGCAACCGCTCGAAACATCCCACGGCCCCACACGGTGGAACGCTCGCTCCGCCCCGCTGCGATACCCTGTAACCTGATCTCGCACAGGAGCGTCTTCTCGACCGAATGAACGCCGTACGTTATCGCATGCCCGCCGAGTGGGAGCCGCACGCCGCCACCTGGATCGCGTGGCCCCACAATCCGGAGGACTGGCCCAACAAGTTCCAGCCCATCCCGTGGGTCTATGCGGAGATCGTGCGCCATCTCTCGCGTGTCGAGGATGTCCACATCCTGGTCAACGACCTCGCCGCCGAACGCCGCGCGACTGCAATCCTCAAGCGCGCCGGCGCGAACCTGGCGCGTGTGCACTTCCATCGCTGGCCGACAGACCGCGTCTGGCTGCGCGACTCCGGCCCAATCTTTGTCAAGGACCAAGGCGGCGAAAAGGCCATTACGAACTGGAAGTTCAACGCGTGGGCGAAGTATGACAACTGGCATAACGACGACAGGATTCCGCACCGCGTCGCGACGCTCCATAAGCTCCCAGAGATCATCCCCGAAGTTTCCCCCGCCGGTGAACGCCGGAAGCCGCACCGTATCGTGCTCGAAGGCGGCTCCATCGATGTGAATGGAGCGGGCCTGCTGCTCACCACCGAAGAGTGCCTGCTGAGTGAGATTCAGCAACGCAACCCGGGCATCGGCGACGAAGCGGCCACTCGCGCTGCGCTCGAGCGGGCCTTCCGCGATTATCTAGGGATAGCGCAGACGATCTGGCTCAACAGGGGCTGTGCCGGCGATGACACGCACGGCCACGTCGACGACATCACCCGCTTTGTCCCCGTCTCCAGCGACCAGCCAGACACCATCCTTACCTGCGTCGAACCCTCGACCGCCGACGAGAACCATCTGCCGCTCGCCGAGAACCTCGACCGCCTGCGCTCCGCGCGCAATCTGCGCGGCAAGCCGCTCCGCATTCTGGAGCTGCCCATGCCTGCGCCAGTCGTCTTCGAAGGGCAGCGCCTGCCAGCCAGCTACGCCAACTTCTACATCGCCAACGGGCTAGTACTGGTGCCCACCTTCAATGACGCCAACGACCGCCATGCGCTTAAAATCATCGCGGACTGCTTTCCCACGCGCGAAGTCGTCGGCATTCACGCCGTCGATCTGGTCTGGGGCCTCGGCACGCTGCATTGCCTCTCGCAGCAGGAGCCCGCGTGAGCGGCTACGAAGCCCTCTCGTGCGCCTTCATATATTCTCGCAGCGCGGCATTGATCCGGCTCTGATAGCGGGTCCCGGTCTTCTTGAAAAACGCGAGCACATCTGCATCGAGACGCACGGTAATTTGCTTCTTGTTCCCGGTGGGGATGAGCGCCCCGGGGCGCGTCCAGAGGGCGCCGCGCTGCGACGGAATGTCGCTGTAATCGATGTCTTCATCCTTCGTCGCGCGCAGTCGCTTCAACTGCTCCGCTGTAAATCTGGGAGGATTCTTGGTGTCGAGCTTAAACTTCACGATTCCAGTAGTCTTCTCTTTCATATCTGTCCGCTCCTCGGGCCGAGATCAGCCGTATTGCCTCGCCGCGCATCGTGTATGCAACAACCATTTCCCGCTCATCCACCAGTCCAATCGTGATCCAACGCTCCTCATCGACACTGCGCTCGTCCAGCCTTTCTTTCCGGTCGCCGTCCAGGAATACGGATGCCGCAAGGGCGAAGGATATGCCATGCTTCCTCTGGTTGGTCCTGTCCTTCGTCTCGTCCCATTCGAATTCCACCATCCAAAGATACCATTACATTTGTAACTACATGCGTAATTTCCGCTATGACCGATGACATCACTTTTCTCCGCGCCGCCATCGATGAGGCCCGCGCCGCCGAGGCTGCCGGCGAAGTCCCCATCGGCGCGGTCATCGTGCGCGACGGAGAGATCATCGCCCGCGGCCAGAACCGTGTCCTGCGCGACCACGACCCAACCGCGCATGCCGAGATCGTCGCGCTGCGCGAGGCGGGACGTACGCTGGAGAACTACCGCCTCGTCGACCGCACTACAGACCAGAACGCGAATCAAACCGCGAACGATGCCGGCTGCACGCTCTACGTCACGCTGGAGCCCTGCGCCATGTGCGCGGGCGCGATCCTGCACGCGCGCATCGCCCGGCTGGTCTATGCCGCAGCCGATCCCAAAGCAGGCGCATGCGGCTCCGTGCTGAGCGTCATGAACCATCCTCAACTCAACCATCGCGTCGAGGTCGTCTCCGGCGTGCTGGCCGAGGAGTGCAGCGCGATGCTGACCAATTTTTTCCGCGCCCGCCGCTAGGCGTCGCCAATTCGCTCGAGCCGACCAAACGCGGCAGCGCCTTGTCAGCATCAGAGTTGAGTGACGGAGGCCTGCACCATGGCAACGAAGAAGGCGTCAGCGAAGTCCCCGGCAAAGAAATCGACATCCGCCCGCAAGAGTGCGTCCACGAAATCCCGCAAGCGTTCCACAACACCGCCCTCGCGGCGCTGGTCAGCCAAGGTAAAGACGGACTCCACCAAACCCGCACCGGGCCTCTTCAAGGAGAGCGCGAAGCAGATCGCCGAAGGCCTGGAGAAGAAGAGCGTCTCGCCCAAGGGGCCGGGCCAGGCGATGCAGATGCTGAGCTTCTATGAGAACCGCGGCGGCAAGAACCTCTCTGCCGAACGTAAAGGCGCGTTGGAAGGCGCGAAGAAGATCCTGCGCAAGGACGAGCAAAAGGACAGCAAGACCACAAAGGTAAAATCCAGGGCAAAGAAGTCGGCAAAGCGGTCCAAGAAGAAAGCAGCATAGGAGCGAATCAGGTGTCTCAACGTCTGGAAGGCAGGGTCGCCCTCGTCACAGGGTCAGGCACAGGTATCGGGCAGGCGATCGCCGTGCGGTTGGCCAGCGAGGGCGCGGTGGTTGCAGTCAATTACATCGTCCATCCCGAACAGGCGCAGGAGACGCAACTCAAGATTGCTGCTGTGGGCGGTAAGTCGGTCCTCGCGCAGGGCGACGTCACCTCGACGAATGATATGCAGCGCGTCGTCGATCAAGTGTGGTCCGAACTCGGCAAATGCGACATTCTCGTCAATAACGCCGGCATTGAAAAGGGCGCTGACTTCTGGGACGTAACCGAGGCCGACTACGATGCCGTACTGAACGTGAACCTCAAAGGGCCGTTCTTCCTCACGCAGTTCTTCGTGCGGCGGCTGCTGGCGGCGAAGCTGCCCGGCCGCGTCGTCAATATCTCATCCGTGCATGAGGACATGGTCTTCCCGCACTTCGCCAGCTATGCCGCGTCCAAGGGCGGCATGCGCATGCTGATGCGCAACCTGGCAGTCGAGCTGGGCCCGCACAACATCACCGTAAACGACATCGCTCCCGGGGCCATCGTTACGCCGATCAACAAGAAGCTGCTGGACAACAAGCAGGAGCTCGATGCGCTGTTGAATAACATTCCGCTGGGGCGCATGGGCAAGCCGGAAGAGGTCGCCGGCCTGGTCGCGTTTCTCGCCTCCGAAGATGCGGCCTACGTCACCGGCTCCACTTACGTTATCGATGGCGGCCTGATGCGCAATTACAAGGAACAGTAGCTGCGCCTGTAAAATAGAGACATGGAACTCACCCTCTACTCGGCCTACTGGTGCCGCGACTGCCGCGAGGCCAAGCGCTTCCTCACCGAGCACTCCATTTCATTCAAAGAGATCGATATTGAGACCACGCCGGGCGCGGCGGATGACGTGCTGCGCAACGTCGGCAAGCGGGCGATCCCGCAGTTCGTCCTCGATGGCAAATGGATCCAGCCTTATCGCCCGGGCCAGGGCTTTCTCTACGACGAGATGGAAGAGCTGTTCAACGTCGGCGTGAAGAAGGCGTGAAGCACAGAACACCAAGCACCTTGTACCTGGAACCTTGAACCTGTCCTTATGATCGCTCGCTATACACGCCCTGCCATGGGCCGCATCTGGTCCGACGAGAACAAGTACCGCTGCTGGCTCACGGTCGAGACCGCCGCCTCCCAAACCCTCGCCCGCTTTGGCCTGGTGCCGCAGGCCGCCGCAGACGCGATCCGCGACCGCGGCGATTTCACCGTGGCCCGCATCGACGAGATCGAGGCCGAGGTGAAGCACGATGTCATCGCCTTCACCACGACCGTCGCCGAGCACATCGGCGATCCGGCGAGTTCGCGCTGGCTGCACTTTGGGCTTACCTCGACCGACGTGGTGGATACGGCGCAGGCGCTGCAAATACGCGAGGCGTCGGCCATCATCCGCAGCGGCATTGAGGCCCTGGCAGCGACGCTGAAGAAGCGGGCCGTCGAGTTCCAGCACACACCCATCATCGGGCGCACCCACGGCGTACACGCCGAGCCATCGACCTTCGGGTTGAAGCTGCTGCTCTGGTACTCGGAGATGCAACGCAACCTCACTCGCTTCGACGCCGCGGCGGAGGACCTGCGCATGGGCAAGCTCTCCGGCGCCGTCGGGACCTTCGGCCACCTGAAGCCGGAGCATGAGGAGGCGATCTGCGCGGAGCTGGGACTGAGGCCCGTGGCCATCGCCACACAGGTGCTGCAGCGCGACCGTCATGCGGCGTATATAGCCAGCCTCGCAATCCTCGTTTCAACTTTAGACAAGATCGCGACCGAGGTGCGGCACCTGCAGCGCACCGAGGTGCGCGAGGCCGAGGAATTCTTCTCCGAGAAGCAGAAGGGCTCGAGCGCGATGCCGCACAAGCGCAACCCGATCACGGCGGAGCAGATCTCTGGCCTGGCGCGTGTGGTCCGCGGCAACGCGCAGGTGGCGTTCGAGGACATCGCGCTGTGGCATGAGCGCGACATCTCTCATTCGTCGGCCGAGCGCGTGATCCTGCCCGACTCAACCATCCTCGCCGACTACCTGTTGGCCAAGACGGAGCAGATGATCGCGAAGCTGCTGGTGTATTCGGAGCGGATGCTGAAGAACCTGGAGTCGACCGGCGGTCTGGTCTTCTCCGGGCAACTGCTGCTGGACCTTGCAGCCGCAGGACTCTCGCGCGAGGAGGCGTACAAGCTGGTGCAGACCCATGCGATGCGTGCCTGGAAGGAGGGGCTGACCTTCCGCGATGAGATCGCCAAGGATACGGCAATTACGTCGCGGCTTTCGCCGGAGCAACTGCAACATGCCTTCGACTACAGGCGGCAGTTGCAGAACGTGGACGCCATCTTCAAACGGGTGCTGGGAGAGTAGTACCCCCCTCCCCCCATACTTAAGTCTTAAAGTACCCCTTATAAAGGGGTTAGGAGGCTGAAGTATCTCGAAGGTATCTCGATACTTCGGGGCTTCAGCGGACCGCGCCACATACAAAGACACGCACGGGCGAATTCTCTTTCGATTGTCTACTTCTATTTTAGCGAGTGGAGCGAAACTGTTATGCCAACTTTCTTTGCGATTTATTTCGCGCCGGATGAGTGAGTTGCGGGGATTTATGGGCGCGGAGGGGGTTGACAGCTTCCGACCGGCGTAGGGCCTGTCATGGAGGCGAGGACCAGGGGTGTTGCTTTATTCTTTGTTCCTCCATGTCTGCGGCAAGTAGGCCGAAGCTTCCATTGGTGCTTTGTTGAAGCCCGTTTGACAGGCGAAATCCTTCGGCCTGCAACTCGTTGAAATCACACCATCATGAAAAAGTGGTCCTTGGGAGCGATTTTTCGACCGGCATTGTCGAGGCTGGTAGACTGACGGCAAGGAGCCTTAGGATGGCAAGCCTGACGATCAATATCGAACCCGAACTGCTGGAGGCAGCGAAGGCAGAGGCAGAGCGTCGGCATACGAGTGTCGACCAACTGGTGACCGATTCCCTGTCGGCAGCAGTACCGAAGCGGCATGATGAAAAGCGCATCCGCGCCTTCATCGAGTTGATGAACAGCGGGCCTCTTGGACACATCGATCGGCCCCTCACGCGCGAAGAGATTTACGCAGAACGCACATGGCCGCGTTCGTAGACACGAATGTCCTGATCTATGCATTTGCTGCAGAAGCAGATGATGCAAACGAAAAAGTCCTGCTTGCGAGAAGGTTGCTTGTCGGGCTCAGGAAAGAATCTGCTCTGGTCGTGAGCGCCCAGGTGCTTGGTGAGTTTGCTACGAATGCTGTCCGCAAAGGAAACCCACCCCTAACTCTCGATCAAGCAACGGCAATCGTGGGTGAGCTTGCCGGGAACTCTGTGGTCGCTATTGATGATTCGTTGGTTTTGCTGGCACTGCAACGCGTGCAGAAGAGCCGGATCAGCTATTGGGACGCGTTGATTGTGGAAGCTGCAATCCGCGGCGGTGCGTCCATTCTCTATACAGAGGACCTCCATTCCGGCACAGTGTATGACACTGTCGAGGTGCGCAATCCATTCCAGAGATGAGAACGCCCACGCGAGATTAAATCGGAGTGGGTTGATGCGACGATGGGTTTGGTTTGCGGCGGCGGTGATGGGTGCGGGAGCCGCAGTCGGACAAACGGCGGCGCAGAGCGGGACAGCAACTCAAGGAGCGGCAACCATGCAGGGCGGTGCGCCTACTCAAGGAGCGCCGGCGCCAGTCGCCGGGGCGGACGACAGTCCTGCCACGCTGAGCGCAGATGCGATCCCGACGATTAAGGTGGAGTCGAGCCTGGTGGAGGTGTCGGCGATTGTGCGGGATGCGGCAGGCGCGCCTGTTTCCGGGCTGAAGAAGGACGACTTCCAACTGAAGCAGGACGGCAAACCGCAGCCGATCAAGTTCTTCTCGCATGGAACGGATGTGCCGCTGACGCTGGCGCTGATGGTCGACACATCGCCGTCGCAGTTCGCTTACATCCGCGATGAGGTGAATGCGGGCAAGGCGTTCTTTCCGGCAATGATGACGCGCCCCGACGACCGCGCGGTGCTGATCCAGTTTGACAATCGCGTGCTCCAACTGGCCAAGATGACCAGCAACAAGACGACCCTGGAACACGCGCTGGCATACCTGACACAACCGCATGACGCGATCGGAGTGATGGGGCACGGCGGGACGCTGCTATATGACGCGATCTTCGGTGTGGCGCGGCTGGAGTTTGGAACGCAGATGGGCCGCCGCGCGATGGTGGTCCTGACCGACGGTGGCGATATGGGCAGCCAGAATGACAAGAAGAAGGCCATCCGCGAGGCGCAGCGCGCGGGAGTGATGGTCTACACGATCTACTACTCGAATG
>DATCBR010000042.1:0-34508 GCA_036511765.1 Acidobacteriaceae bacterium
ACAACAGACGCCGGAGGGCCAGCAGGCGCATGCCGCGGTGGCTGCGCGGATGCGCGGCGTGCTGAACGAGCAGCGTCTGGTGAATCTGGACACGCTGTTCTCGCTGAACGACGGCCTGGCTGATATGACCTCGGGCAAGCCGCCGGCGGGGCACCTGCTGGCGCTGGCGGCCGAGTTGCGGGATTTCGAGATGCCGCGCGAGATCTTCACCAAGAGCGAGAAGGTCGACTGGGCGCCGCGCATGAATACCGGCCATCACGCGGAGTTGCAGATCAAGACCGACCTGACCAAGGTAATCAAGCCGGTGGGATCGAAGTCGCAGATTGAGGCGGCGCGCGGGCAACTGATGCCGCTGCTGCGCGACACGCTGGTGGGACTGAACTACGCGTACTATGAGCCGCCGGGTGCGCAGTTGCTGCACATCAACCCCCTGTTCGTGCGGTCGCACGACTTCCTGGGGAGCTCGGTGATCGGCGCGACCCGCATCTGGCAGGCGCCCACGCTGATCGGCGCAGGCGTCTCGGCGGGGGGCGGCGGGTATCTGATGGGTTCGCTGGCCGACCTGCCCTATGCGCTGGCCTCAGCCGAGCAGGACATGATCGCGCCGGAGCATGTGCAGGCGCTGATCTGGAGAGAGCTGGCGCCGCAACTGCTCTCCGATGCCGTGGTGGCGCGCTGGTGGAACGTCACGCCGGACGAGGTACATGGGGTGGCGCTGTATCAGACGTTCGGCGAGCAACTGCTGACCGCGTGCACCATCAACCCGCACACCCGTGACAGAGTGACGGCCATCCTCTCCGACCGGCTGACCCCGCAGCGCATGACCGAGCTGACGGCGGCGATGCAGAGCCAGGACGCGATGATGGCGATGCTGCCACGCACCACGCCGGCGGAGATGTTCTACCTGGGCACGCAGTTCCAGAGGCTCTATCCCGCGGATACGGCTCTGGCCGGCGATACCGGTCGCCAGCTCGCCGACTTGCTGGAGCACAATCCGGTGGAGCTCAACATGGACCGGCTCTCGCGCGACTTCGGCATCCCGCATCCCACGCTGGAGCAGACCAACGCACGCGAGTTGCTGGGCGTGAAGCCATTTCCGTTCTATGGCATCTTCTCCAGCCGCCTGTTTGGAGAGAGCTGGGAATCCACCAACCTTTACTGGGCGCGACTGGCCGACGAGATGGGCTACTCGCCCGCGATGATGAACCGGATGGTGCCCGACCTGACACGCCAGTTCGTGTCCCGCATCTTTGCCACCGACCTGGAAGACTGGCCTGCCGTGCTGCGTGCGATGCGTGCGACAGGCGACCAATTGAAGAAGAGCAAGGCTGGTTTGTCCACGGCGGCGAGCAACACGTTGCCGCAAACCGGCGCGCAATAGGAGGAGTATGGCGAAGCGATTCATTGTGTTGTTGGTTGCACTGCTGGCCCTTCCTTTCTGCGGCCATGGGCCACGGGCCTCGGCGCAGGACGGGCAGGCCCCGATCCAGGTGAATGTAGTGCTGGTGCAGTTGAGCGTCGCGGTGACGGACAGCAAGGGGAACTACGTCAGCGGGCTGAAGCCGGAGGACTTCGCCATCTCCGAGGACAAGATCCCGGAGAAGGCAGCGACCTTTGAGGAAGGCGGCGGACCTGCGCGCACTGTAGCGCTCCAGCCGCTGACGGATGATCGCCCCTTCTCAGGCGCCACAACCGGCGCGACTGAGACCACAGGCGACACGTCCCGGCTTTCCAGCGCAAACGTGTTTGTGCTGTTTGACACCAGCAACTATATGTATCGCGGCTTTGTGTATGCTCAGGACGCCATCGCCGACTTCATCCGCTCACTGGAGGATGTGAGCAAGGTGGCGCTCTACTCCTACAGCCGCGATCTCTCGCGCGTGGTGACGCTGACGCCGGACCGCTCCCAGGTGCTGCATGGCCTGCGCTCAACGGTGGCGGGCGACGATGCGGCCCTTTACAACAGCCTGCTGCTGACGGTGAAAGACGCCGCGCCGCTGACCGGGCGCAAGGTGGTCGTCGTCTTCTCCAATGGCCCGGACAATGCGAGCCTGGTCCCGCCGGAGGACATCGCCGAACTGGCCCAGTCGACCGGCACCATCATTTACATGATCAGCACGAAGGAAGCGCAGTCGGAGCCCATCTCGACCGCCGTCTTCCAGCGCATGAGCACAGCCACCGGCGGCAAGGCCTACTTCTCCAAGGACTGGCAGGATGAGAAGAAGGCGTTTGAGTCCATTCGCGACGATCTCGGCCATCTGTATGCGCTCAGCTATTACCCCGCGTCCAATCCCAATCGCGGGTGGCGCACCATCACGGTGAAGCTGGTCGGCAAAAACCTGCAGAAGTACCATCTGCGCACGCGGACGGGTTACCGGCTGCTGCTGACCCAGACCTCGACGCCGCTACAGGAATCGAAGGTGGAGGCGCACTGACGACCGGTTTGCGCTACTGAACCGCGGCCTGGGAATGTGTAGTGTCTCAGTTTGGCCCTTCGCCCTGTGTTCCCTTGGCACAAGGGGGCCTGTAATGCAATACTTTTCTTGTGCCGAGACCACGCGACTTCAACCAGCTCGCCAAACTGGTCGTGGACATTGCAACCGGAGAGGTTGCCGATCCGTTGAGCGAAGCGAAGCGTCAGCCTATACCGCCACGTGGCAGACCCGGCGGATTGAAAGGTGGGGAGGCTCGCGCAAAAAGACTGACAGCAGAAGAACGGGCCGCAATCGCGGCATCTGGCGCGCGTGCCAGATGGGGAAAACTGTTCTGAATATAGCGACTTGTAGGAATAAAGTGCCTGACCAGCAGGCCGATAACACAATCGGGGCTAGTTCCTACACCTTCTGTTGCGCCTCTAACTCTAGGAGTTTCCGTTGCTTGCGCAGTACCCTCATCTCGTCATTGATTTCGGCAATCGTCTTGCGTCTTGGGACGATCAGGAGTTGAATGAAGAACCCACAAGCGTTGGCAGTCAACCCAAGCTCAAGGAATCTCGGATGTTCGGTATTCACGACTGCGGCAGCTTTGGCGTTGTCCGAATCAGGACAGCCGGGAGCGCTAAGTATCAGGGCTGGGGGCGCGCCGGGAAAATCGGCTCCCTCTGCGATGAGCGTGCGATCATGCGTGCAAAGGGCAAAGACGGACACGAAATGCGACGGCCCCATCATGCCGCCCCTGCCGAGGATAGGGCTATTTCCCGGCACCCACATGTCTTTCGCCGTGACCAGTCGGAAATCGGAAGAGGTAGCTTGAAATGAGAGGGCTAGCAAAATCGTACCCACCAGATTCAAGAGCAGCGCGATTCGCGCCCATCGAGGATCTTCTCGCACGGTTGAAATCCTTTGACGTACTAGATTGGACTGCTACCCTGGTGCTGATTGGGGGCCTGGTGTGGGGCTTCGTTGGAATGCTAAATCGGCATCCGTAAAAAACAGCGGCGTGCGTTAACACGAAGGCCAGAGAGGAACTACCCATCTCCCATTGGAGACAGGGATTCCGTGTAGTGAACTTTTTTCTTGACTGTTGGGGGATTGAGAGATACTCTCAGGACAGGTTTTCGCGACCAACACATCAAGGCCGAGTTTTCTAGGTCTTTGTCGAACCCACCCTGGCAGGTGGGTTTTTGTGTGTTCAAAATCTCCTTTTGCCCAGGACTCCATGTATAGCGCAATTTGGGTGGTGGAAGCAATAGAATTTGTGGGGACTGCACAACTTGGAGTGCTTCGAGCGATGCATATGGGCAAATAGGCCCTTATCCCTGTACTCATACTGAACTTTATGCTTGACAAAATAGACATAGTTCGGTATCGTTTGTCTTATGAATAGGCTACCAATTGCGAAGCGGGCGCAGATTGTACAGATGCTCGTCGAAGGTAGCAGTCTGCGGGCCACGAGCCGGATGGCAGATGTATCCATCAATACAGTTACGAAGCTGCTCTTGGATGTGGCGGAAGCAGCGCACGTTTACCAGCATGAGTTCGTGCGGAACGTCCGTTGCCGCCATATCCAGTGCGATGAAATCTGGTGCTTCGTCGGAGCCAAATCGAAAAACGTTCCGGCTGCACGCGAGCAAGATGGCAGGGGCGATGTATGGACATGGGTCGCAATCGACGCGGACACGAAGCTCTGCGTGGGCTACCTCGTCGGGGGACGGGATGCGTGGTGGGCAACTGAGTTCATGCGCGACGTTGCCTCACGCGTTCGGGGCCGCGTACAACTAGCGACAGACGGCCACAAAGCCTATCTGAACGCGGTCGAGGATGCGTTTGGGGGTGATGTGGACTATGCGATGCTCCAGAAAATCTACGGCGCATCCACGGAGCCTGAGAAGCGGTACAGCCCTGCTACCTGCATCGGGTGCGACATGAAAACCGTGAGCGGTGTGCCTGATCCTAAGCATGTGAGCACGTCGTTTGTAGAGCGACAGAACCTCACTATGCAGATGAGCATGAGACGATTCACCCGGCTGACCAACGGCTTCTCAAAGAAACTGGAGAATCATGCGGCGGCTGTGACCCTGCATTTCATCCATTACAACTTCGCCCGCGTCCACAAAACGCTGCGTGTCGCGCCCGCGATGGAAGCGGGCCTGTCCGACCACATCTGGAGCTATGAGGAAATCGCGGGTCTGGCAAACTGAGACACTACCTGGGAATGTGGGTTTTGGCCAGATGCCTTTCGTCTGACGTACCATTGCGCGCATGAATCTCCCAAAGGTTACCCGCCGCCAGTTTGTGGCGTCCTCGGCCGCCGCCGGGACAGGCGCTATTCTCTCGCACGTCGCTCCTGACCTGCTTGCTCAGGCCATCGCTCCCACTGCCGACCAACACTCCGCACCCGCATGGGCCACGCGCGTGCATCGCTGGGCGCAGTTGACGCTGGTGGAAGACGACCCCGCGCACTTCGACACGGGCTTCTGGCTGGACTACTTCAAGCGCACCAAATCGGACGGCGTGTGCCTGAGCGCCGGCGGCTGCGTCGCCTTCTATCCAACGCAGGTCCCGTACCACCATCGCAGCGCATGGCTGGGAGATCGAGACCCCTTCGGCGAACTGGTCGCCGGCTGCCGCAAGATGGGCATGTCCGTGCTGGCGCGCACCGATCCCCATGCGACGTATGACGACGCGAAGGCCGCGCATCCGGACTGGATCGCCGTCGAGGCCAACGGCAATCCGCGGCGGCACTGGGCCTCGCCGGAGATGTGGGTGACCTGCGGCCTCGGCCCTTACAACTTCGAGTTCATGCGCGACGTGCACAAGGAGATCATGTCGCGCTACCACGTCGACGGCATCTTCATGAACCGCTGGGACGGCTCCGGCGACTGCTACTGTGTGCACTGTCAGCAGAACTTCAAGGCCGCAACCGGCTATGACCTGCCGCGCAGTGCGGGTCGCCCGGCTGCGGCCAATCGCCGCGATGCTGTGGGGCGCGCGTTCTTCCTGTGGCGGCAGCAGCGGCTGACCGAGGTGGTCGACGTGTGGAACGCCGACATCCGGGCCATCAATCCGGAGTCCAGCATCATCCCCAACAACGGCGGCGGTGCTACCAGCGGCCTGGACACCATCGCGCTTGGCCAGCGCGCACCGCTGATGGCCGCCGACCGCCAGGCGCGGCATGGACTGGCGTTGCCGTGGGTGGTCGGCAAGTCCGCGAAGGAGTACCGCGCGACCATGGGCACGAAACCGGTGATCGGGCTGTTCGGGTTGGGACTTGAGGAGCAGTACCGCTGGAAGGACAGCGTGAACAGCAACGCCGAGATCCGCATCTGGGCGCTGGATGCGATCGCCAATGGCATGAAGCCCTGGTTCTGCAAGTTCTCCGGCACACTGCATGATGAGCGCTGGCTCAACGGCATTGCGGACATCTATCAGTGGACGGAGAAGAACCAGCCGCATCTGGAACAACTGCGTCCGCTGGCGAACGTGGCGATTGTCTTCTCGCAGCAGACGGCGTGGTATCACGATGGCGCAGCCCGCGGCAGCTCGGTGGAGGACTATGCGCTGGGCTGGTACCAGGCGCTGGTCGAGTCGCGCATTCCGTTTGAGATGGTGCACGACCGTCTGCTTGATGCGGAACACCTCGCGCCATACCGCACCCTCATCCTGCCCAACATCGCTGCGTTGAGCGATGCGCAGTGCGATCAGTTGCGCGCCTTCGTGCGTGGCGGCGGCAACCTCATCGCCACGCATCAGACCAGCCTCTTCGACGAGTTCGGCGGGCAGCGCAAGAACTTCGCCCTCGCCGATCTGTTTGGTGTGGACTGGACCGGCAAGAGCGAAGGCCCCATGCAGAACTCCTACATCCGGCTGGAACATGAGACCTATCCGCGCCATCCGCTCTTCGCGGGTCTCGAAGACGCGCCACGCATCATCAACGGCGTTACGCGGCTGGAGGTAACGCCGCGCGCCAAATTCGCGGAGACGCCCTTCACGCTCATCCCCAGCTATCCCGACCTGCCGAT
The DNA here is from genome assembly GCA_036511765.1 of Acidobacteriaceae bacterium. GTDB lineage: Bacteria > Acidobacteriota > Terriglobia > Terriglobales > Acidobacteriaceae > Edaphobacter. Next base: position 6,461 of record DATCBR010000042.1, read on the forward strand.
GGAGAAGGTCTATCCACGCGTCGCGAAGACGGACATCTCCTGCTTATATCTACGTCAGGCAGGGGGGCGCGTCGCGTATTTTCCTTTCGACCTCGACCGCACCTTCTGGGAGGTCCTGAACCCGGACCATCTGCAACTGCTGCGCAATACTCTCGCGTGGGCGCACAACCAGCCGCAGTCAGTGGAGGTCGAAGGTCCCGGCCTGCTCGACGTGACCGCCTGGCACAATAGCGGCTCCGTCACAGTGCACCTCGTCAACCTGACCAACCCCATGGCGATGAAAGGTCCCTATCGCAACTTCTTTCCCATCGGCGAACAGACCGTGCGGCTGCGGTTGCCCAGCGGCATCCGCGCCACCCGCGCGCGCCTGCTGGTCACAGGGAGAGACGCACCGATCACACGATCAGGCTCCACGCTTCAGGTCACCGTGCCGTCAGTGCTGGACCACGAGGTGGTGGCAATCGAGACGTAACGCCGGCGTCAAAACTCCGAATCGCGATTTCGTGGCGGAAGAGGAGGGATTCGAACCCCCGATACCCTTTCGGGTACGCCGGTTTTCAAGACCGGAGCCATCAACCACTCGGCCACTCTTCCGCTCAGGTCGATGATAAATGAGGCGCACCCACGGGTCATTTCCGGTGCTCGCGCGAATCGCCCGTAAGGCCCGGACACCTCCGCCTATAATCAGTTTCACCCTACGGAGGCCGGGCGGATGGCCGCAAGCGAAAGCCGAAAAAGGATTGTCACCATTGCGGTGCTGGGCTCCGTCCTGTTTCTCCTGCTCATCACCTTCATCTACCTCAACGCCTTCAATCCCAAGTCGATCAAGGCGCCCACCACGGGCGAGAGCATCATCTTTGGCGGACTCTCCATCGTCGCCTTCCTGCTCTTTGTGGCGGTGCTGGTCCTGCTGGTACGCAATGTCCTTAAGCTCTACGCCGACCAGCGCTCCAGCGCGATGGGCACACGGCTTCGCACCCGAATGCTGTGGGGCGCGGTCCTCGTCTCCGTGGTGCCGCTGGTCTTTATGTTTCTCTTCAGCTATGGCCTGATGAACCGCGCCGTGGACCGCTGGTTCTCGCAGAACCCCAACGAGATGCGCGATGATGCCAGCAAGCTGGCGCTGGAGTTGTCGCAGTACACCTCCTCCAACGCGCGCGCCGAGGCGGAGTCGATCGCCGCCTCGCTGCCCGACCTCGCAGTTGGCGGCAAGTCGGGCCTGCATGGGCACGCCGCAACCTCAGCGGAGCAGATAGGCGCCGTACTGGCGCAGCATGAGATCACCCTGCAGAACGGCTTTGCCATCGTCTACACCGAAGGCCACTCAGTCGCCGCCGTCCACATGCCCCGCGGCAATGGCGCGCCCGCGCAGGTAAAGCCCTGGTTGCCGCAGTCCTCGAATGACGAAGAGGGCGAAGCGTTGCCCGTCCGACCCGCGACGGAGGCGCACCACACCACCGGCGACGCCGGCGCGACGATCCTGGCCGCGGCCCAGCGCACGGACCTGCCCATCTTCTCCTGGGGCGATACCGACTACGCTCTCGGCATCGCCGCCCGGAAGCAGGGTGGGACCGTCGTGGTGGGCCTGCCCATGCCGTATGGCATGGCTGCGTCTGTTGCGCGCTTCCAAAACGCGGTGGATGGATACTGGGACGCCTATCGCCAGCGACGCCAGGTGCGCAACCTTTATCTCTCGCTGCTGCTGATGATGACCAGCCTGGCGCTGTTTGCCTGCTGCTGGCTCGCTCTGCATCTGGCAAAGCAGGTCACCCGGCCAGTCGAAGCTCTGGCGGACGCCATGGAGGCGATCGCCGAAGGCAACTACTCCCACCGCGTAGCGGAGAGCGCTACGGAAGAGCTGGGCGAGCTGGTGCGCAGCTTCAACACCATGGCCGCGGACCTGGAAGGCAGCCGCATGGCGGCGGAGACTTCCACCGCGCAACTCTCCACCGCCAACGCCACGCTGGAGGCCCGGCGGCGCGAGCTGGAGACCATGCTCGAGACCATCCCCAACGGCGTGGCCACACTGGATGCGAAGCGCTGTATCGTTCTGGCGAACCGCGCGCTTACCGAGATGCTCGATCCCGGAGGCCAGACAAAGTTCGCCGGCGCGTCGATTGAAGACATCTTCCCGGCCGAAGCCGTCGTCGCAAAAGACCAGCTCGATCATCTGCTCCGCCGCAGCCACCGCATGGGCTCCGCCTCAGGCGAGATGGAGCTGAAGGTCGTACGGAACGGCAGCGCCGGAACCACGATGTACGTGCTTGCCACCGCTGCCTTGCTGGAGACCGAACGCACGCACCACGGCTATGTGCTGGTCCTGGAAAATGCGACGGAGCTGCTGCGCGCGCAGAAGCAGTCTGCGTGGAAGGAGGTCGCGCGCCGCGTGGCGCACGAGATCAAGAACCCGCTCACGCCCATCGCACTCTCCGCCGAACAGATCCATCGCCACATCGGCCGCGTCGGGACCGCGCTGGAGTCCGCGCAACTGGAATCGCCTTCGGTGGCCGTCATCCGTAGATCGAGCGAGGTCATTACTGCATCCGTCGAGACGATGCGCGCGCTGGTCGACCAGTTCTCTGCGCTCGCCGAGTTCCCCACCGCGCAGCCTCGTCCCGCCGACCTGAACACCATCGTCGAAAACTCGCTGGCGATCTTTGCGGGGCGCCTGCAGACCATCCGCCTGGTCCGCGACCTCGCGCCGGGCCTGCCGCTGGTTCTCGCCGACCCGGAGGCGCTGAAGCGCGCGCTCGGCAACCTGATCGACAACGCGGCCGAGGCCATGCAGCACTCCTTGCTGCGCGAGCTGCGCATCTCCACCGCGCTGCTGCCGAGCGGCATGGTCGAGCTGACGGTGGCGGACACCGGCCCGGGCCTGACGGACGAGATGCGGGAGCGGCTCTTCCTGCCCTACTTCTCCACCAAGCAGCGCGGCACAGGCCTTGGCCTCGCCATCGCCGCCAAGATCGTGCAGGAGCACCAGGGCACGATCCGCGCGGAGAAGAATTCGCCTGCCGGAGCGCGTTTCATCGTCGAGCTGCGCGCGGCCTCAGGCGCGGATGGAGATACGGCTGACTTTGAGGGCGATACGGACGTACCCAGGGAGAGGGTGCGCGCATGAACCACGTCCTCATCGTCGACGACGAAGCCGAGATCCGCGATTCGCTGCAAAGCATCCTGAAGGAAGAGGGGTATCAGGTCGCCACCGCCGGTACCGCCGCCGAGGCGCTTACGCTGCTCTCCGACGCCGGCTTCGATGCGGTGCTGCTGGACATCTGGCTGCCGGACCGCGACGGGCTGGACACGCTGGCCGACATTCGCCGGCTGGATCCGGAGCGCCTGCCGGAGGTCATCATCGTCAGCGGACACGGAACCATCGACGCGGCAGTGCGCGCCACCAAGCTGGGAGCTTACGACTTTCTGGAAAAGCCGCTCTCGCTCGAGCGCACGCTGCTGGTCCTTCGCAATGCAATCGAGGCGCGGCGGCTGCGTGAGGACAATCGCGAGTTCTCCCGCCAGTTGAGCCGCAACGCCGGTGTGACGGGCGAGAGCGTCGCCATCAAGGCGCTGCGCCAGCAGATCAAACTGATGGCGCCGACCAACGGCCGCGTTCTCATCTATGGCGAATCCGGCACCGGAAAAGAGCTGATCGGCCGCTCCATGCACGCGGAGAGCCTGCGCCGTGACCGCGTCTTCGTCGAGCTGAACTGCGCCGCCATCCCTGAGGACCACATTGAGACTGAACTCTTCGGCTACCGGCGCGGCGCGATGGCTGCCGGCGGCGCGGCCGCTCCGGCTGAAAAGCGAGGCACCTTCGAGCGCGCTGACGGCGGCACCCTCTTCCTCGACGAGGTGGGTGACATGAGCCTCAAGACGCAGGCCCGCGTGCTGCGCGCGCTGGATGAGCAGCGCTTCCTGCCGGTCGGGGCCACGCAGCCGCTTCACGTCAATGTGCGCGTGATCGCCGCCACCAACAAGGACCTGGAGGAGGAGATCGCGCGCGGCAACTTTCGCGAAGACCTCTTCTACCGGCTCAACGTGATCCCATTCTTCGTGCCGCCGCTGCGTGACCGCAAGGAGGACATCCCGCTGCTGGTGAAAGAGTTTCTGCATGAGTTCGGGCAGCAGTACGGGCGGCCTCATGTGGAGATGCATGCGGACGCACTCGACTCGCTGCGCCAGTACAACTGGCCCGGCAACGTTCGCGAGTTGCGCAATCTGGTCGAGCGCGTGCTCATCCTCAATCCCAAGACGCCGCGCATCGACCGCCGGCATCTGCCGATGCTCGTGCAGCGCGATGGCTCCCGCGTGGGCCGCGAGGAGTTCTCGACCCTTACCGAGGCCCGCGACGCCTACGAGCGCGACTATATCCTGAAGAAGATTGACGAGTGCGGCGGCAACGTCAGTCGCGCCGCCGAATCCCTGGGCCTGGAGCGCTCCCACCTCTATCGCAAGATGAAGACGCTCGGCATCAGCGCGAAGGAATAGCTCGCGCAGCCAGGGAAGCAGGGGTCCTCCGCTGATCCCTGCCGTCCGTATGCCTATTGATTTCAATGGCCTGCACGGGCAAACGAGACTGCGATTTCCTGCATCTCACTAAGAGCGTTGCTGGGGCGCGCGTGACACTCTCTCAACCCGCCCCTTCTATCCACGTCGAGTGATAAGGAGATCCATTTGTTCCCCTCTTCCCTGCTGTGCCCGCGTTGCCAGTGCGGCGCCTGCTACCCTCTGCATCGCAAGGGTGTGGACTGGGCCCTTTCGCTACTGGGCTTTCGTCCCGCGCGCTGCCTCACGTGCATGCGCAAGTTCTATACCCGTTACTCACTGGAACGGACGGAGGCGCAGCGCCAATCCGGGGACGGTTCCGCAGTCGTTTCCGTCTCTCCTGAAACAACATCGCCAGACCGTCGGCGCGCTGCGTAGCATCTGCTGCTCACCAGGACCCGCGGTCCACATTCTCTCCATCCAACGCTGCCGGGATTTTTCTTCCACTCCGTTTTGGCACTGCGTTGCTCCGCACGCAACGTGCCTTGCGCTCGAACTTTTCAAAATGCATCGTGACCCTCTGCACCTTTTGTGGGAGACCGCGAGACGCGTCGATGGGCCATGCAAAACATTTGCGGACGCCCAAACGCGCTTGGCACGCAGCCTTCTCGTTGCTCTGGAGCTGCGGCGCGGGTATCTGTTGTTGCAAAAAAAATGCGCTGAACGCGACGATTTTTCTTGACACTGAATTTTCGGAAAACTATACCTTCGTTAGCTGCAACTTTAGGGTTCGCAGCATCGATGTTCAATCGATAGGGAGAATAGACAAATGGCAACCAAGAAAGCAGCCAAGAAGGCCGCGAAGAAGACCGCAAAGAAGAAGAAGTAAATCCAACCAAGGCAAAGCAGAACGGGGGACGCGACAAGCGTCCCCCGTTCTGCGTCTGCTGCCAGCATTTAGAATCCCGCTCCGAAGGTCAGCGTGAATCGCCGCTGCCGGCGCTGGTTTTATCGCATTACTGCGCCGCGGAGCCACCGGCGGTCTTCGGCGTGGAAAGATAGCCCGACACCTTGTTCTTCTCGATGCTGTTCACCACAATCTCGAACAGCGCGGGGTCCTTGCCGCTATAGAACTGCACCGGCTCATCCAGGTTCTTGTCCTTCTTCTCGATGTTCCGGTCGTCCGCGCTCACGTTCAGCGTGTACCTGGAATGCTTCTCATCCACCTTCTTCAGTTGCAGTTTCACCGTTGAGAGCAGCGTTGGCTGAGCGCCCTTCTGCAAGCTGAACTCGTAATAGTTGCGGTCCCCTTTGTGCTTCAGCTGCTCCAGCTCCCCGTGGTTGGTCGCGATCAGCCCGCTCATCACACCCGCATCGCCCATCACGCGCTGCAACTGGCTCTTCGTGCTTTCAAGGTCGCTCTTGGTGGTGGCCACATCGGTCTTCACGCCGCCCACGTCTGTCTTCACTGTGGAAAGGTCGGTTGAAACTGTGCCTACCTGCTTTGCCGTGTCCTGTTGCTGCGCAGCCAGTCTCGCAGTCTCAGCGTTTTCCTCCCGCTGCGCCGCCATAATCGACTGGGCGCGCGCATCGATCTGCTTCTGCGTTGCGCCTACGTTCTGGCTCAGAGTCTCGGTCGTGGCTGCCATCCGGGCATTGGTCGCCTCCAGTTGATCGCTCAGGTCGGAGGCCTTCTTATCCGCAGCCGCCAGCTTCTGTTCGTCGGCAGACAGATGGTTCTGCAGGCCATAGCACCACACCAGCGCGCCAATCCCCAACACCACAGCAACTACAACCGCGCCAATAAATGCTCCCGATGCGGAACGTTCGGCCACTACCACCGGTTCGGTTTCGCTCATCTCGTACCTCTTTCTCCGCGACGCAATCCCTTCTGCGCACGCGCTTGCGCGCCTCAGGCTCTCCCAATATGTGGCGCAATTTCTAATGACGACTATAGCTCAGGATTCGGCCGGCCTGTCGCTATCTTCGCCGCGATCTGAGAGCCACGACGGCCCTTCCATGCCGCTGCCCGGGGGCCGGTGTTCCCGTCCGAACATCGCCGCCCGCGCCGTGACAAGGCTTTCTCCACTGCGCTATAACCGATATAGTCACGAATCTACGCGAAAGATAAGGGTTTTCTTCATGTCTACAGCCGCAGCACAGCCAGGCAGGGGTTTGGAAGGCGTCGTCGCAACAAAGTCGTCGATCTGCTGGATCGACGGGGACGCCGGCGTGCTCTCCTATCGCGGCATCGACATCCACGAGCTTGCCACCCGCTCCAACTTCGAGGAGACCACCTATCTCCTCTGGTTCGGCAAGCTGCCCACAGCCGCCGAGCTGGCCGGCTTCTCCGCAAACCTTGCCGCCGCCCGCGCGCTCGACCCCAAAATTATCGACCTGTTGCGGAGCGTCCCTTCGAGCGCCACGCCCATGGAGGTCCTGCGTACCGCCGTCAGCCTTCTCTCTATGTATGACGCCGACGAGAAGGACTGCTCGCACGAAGCCAACGTCCGCAAGGCCTACCGGCTGACCGCGCAGATCGCCATGATCGTCGCCGTCTACGACCGCATCCGCAAGGGCAAGCCGGTCATTGAGGCGGACAAGTCGCTCTCTCACGCCGCCAACTTCCTCTGGATGCTCAATGGCGAGAAGCCCTCGGAGACGGCGACGAAGGCTCTCGACATCGCCCTCATCCTGCATGCCGACCACGAACTGAACGCCAGCACCTTCGCCGCGAGAGTCATCGCGGCGACGCTGTCTGACATGCACTCGGCCATCACCGGGGCCATCGGCGCGCTCAAAGGCCCGCTGCACGGCGGGGCCAACGAGGCGACCATGAAGCTGCTCTACGCCATCGAGGCCTCAGGCCAGGACCCGGTCGAATACGTCAAGCAGATGTTCGCCGAGAAGAAGAAGATCTCCGGCTTCGGCCACCGCGTCTACCACACCGAGGACCCCCGGGCCACGCACCTGCGCCGCATGTCCGAAGACCTCGGCAAATCCTCCGGAAGCACCAAATGGTTCGACATGTCGCGCAAGATCGAGCTGTATGTGAAGGAAGAGAAGAAGCTCAACGCCAACGTCGACTTCTACTCCGCCTCTACTTACACCACGCTCGGCATCGACATCGACCTCTTCACGCCGATCTTCGCCGTCAGCCGCATCGCCGGCTGGGCCGCGCATGTGATCGAGCAGCATGACGACAACCGCCTCATCCGCCCGCGCGCGGACTACGTCGGACCGGCCTACCCCGCGCCCTACACGCCCATCGCCGAGCGCTAGCCGCAACAAATCGACCGCTTCTGCACCGATTGAGGACACGGACTGGATCGCGCTTAAAGTTGCTGCTCCGGACCAAACGTTCTCTGTTAGCCTTGTGCTACTCGCATACAGGGGTGCTTTTTTTGCTGAAACTCCGGGCCAGACGCGGTCTGCTGTCTTGCGCATCTGTAGTGATCTGCATGGTATTTGCCGCCGGGGCGCTACATGCCCAGACGCCGAGCGGGGCCAACGCGGAACTGGAAGAGTTGGCCGCAATCCGCTCCGCCGCAAACGCGATCTCCAATAAGGACGTCGGGCGGTTTCCCTTCCTCCGTGCCTTCAGTACCTCCCTCACCACCATGTCGCAACACAACTCCTCCAGCGGCTGGAGTTCGATCTTTTATCCCGGCCTGGCGTGGCGCCCCAATCAGCATGTCAGTGTCGATGTCGCTGTTCCCGCGTATGTCTATCTGGAGATGGATGACAATGTTGGCACAGCAGCCAAGCCCGTCTATGCCTACCGCCCGCAAAGACGCGCCGCCTGGGGCGACACTGTCATCAACATGGAAGGCGATCTGCCGCTCAAGAGCTTCAGCTATAGCGGCATATTCTCGCTTGGCCTGCCATCCGGGAATATCAGCTACGGCATTAGCGCCGGGCAGGTGACCTACAGCTTCAATAACTGGCTGGAGAAGAGCGCCGGCCGCTTTACGCCGAGCGTCTCGCTTGGGTATGGCGACACCAGCAGCCTCATCAACCAGGGCGTCCTGCGCAACTACATCGCCGTCGGTCCCATGGCCCACTTCCAGGCCGGGACAGGTGTGGCCCTCACGCGACGCATCAGCTTCAGCGCTGCCGCCTATGAGGAACTGCCGCTGGCGACAGACCTCATCTTCTCCACCACAACCAAGGGCAAGAAGAAGATCGTCACCACGACCAACGAAGACCCGGGCGAAGACAATGGGTTTCTCACCTCGCTCACCGTGCCGCTCTCTCCACACCTTATGTTGACGGGCTTTTACAACCGCAGCTTGCGTGACCACACTGACATCGCAGGCTTCTCCTTCACCCTGGTTGCCCGCCCGTCGCGCTCAGAATAGTCACATCCCCGGCGCCGTCCTGGCCGTGCCTGTCGAAGCCACCGGGGTTGCCGGCGCCGCAGCAACCGCTGGAGCCGTGACACGCATCGCCATACGCGGGAAGCTGAAGCTGCCGCCGGCATCGTCGATCACGTTCACCTGGCAGACATAGGTCCCCGGCTTCAGCCCGGCCAGCGGCACGTCAAATTGGAAGCCAACAGCATTCCGTTCCGGGATGTTGATCGTCGTAGCCTCCACCATCGGCGTCTCGTAGACCTTTACCCCGCCCAGCATGAACTCGATGTTCGTCAGCACATGGACGGGTGCGCTTGTGTCCGGTTTCGCATTCGCTGCCGGCTTGGCGCTCGTCGCCGCAGGCGCTGCGCTTGCATCACCCTCTTTCGCCGGACTGTAGACCTCATACAGGAAGTAGAGGTGCTGGTCCTGCCGGAAGACATGCGCCAAGTTGGGCACCCATTGCTGGCCGTCGCGCACCAGCGGGTCGATGGGCTTCTTCTCATTGTTCGCCTGCCGCTGGCTGGACATCACCACCGAGCTCAGCTTCAGCGGCATCTTCGCCATGTCAGGCACCTGGATGTCCGTCTCAAAGCTGCCCATGTTGCCGCTCTGGTTCTCACGCACCACAAACTTCACGTGGTATCTGCCCGGCGCCAGCGTAAAGCCCGTGGAGTACTGGACGTTCTTCTTCTGCACCTGCTGGTTCGCGTCCACAGCCAGGTTCACCGTCTGCCGCACCTGGCCCACGACGATCTGCTGCGCGTCTTTCACCTGTCCCAGGAAGTCGATCGTAGCCTTGGTCTTGTCCTTCACCGTCGCCGCGTTGATCTGCGAGCCAGGCACCACCACCGACAGCGGGATGTAGAACTTGCCGTCCGACAACTTGAAGTAGAGCGCCTGCAGGAAGACCTGCACGTCTGTCGCCGGAACGTCCGAACGCATCTGCTCCATCAACGCCAGCTCGCGGTCCTCATTCTTCGCATGTTGGAAGTCTGCTTGCGCATAGTAGCCGGGCCGGTAATCGAGCTTGGCTTCAGGATGGTTCAACAGGCTGATGGTCAGATGGCGATAGCTGCCGTCGCGCTTGTCGTTCGTCGACTTGTACCCGATGATGTAATACGCCTCAGTGTCATGCTGCACCTGCAGGAAAGCGGGGCCAAAGTCGTTGGAATCCGTAAACAGCTTGCCGCCTGTGTCCTGCGCCAGCGTGCCCAGCGTCTCCTGCGAGGAAAAGTTGGAGTTCAGCGCGCTCTGCATGGATGCTCCGCTGTACGCCGACGTGCCGCGGAGACTGCCTTTGGACGCGTCACCCACCACATTCAGCGCCTCGAGGCCGCGCGTGTCCACGGCATACAGGGCGGTGTCGGCCTTCACGCACTCGTTGGTGGCAGAGCGGATGCTGGCCTGGTTTTCGACGCCTTGCCGAGTCAGTCCGCCGGAGAAGTAAAGCATCGACTTCTTCTGCTCCACCTTCTCGATCGACTTGCAGACGGTGCGGATGGCATAAAGCTGGCGATCGGTGTTCAGCGAATTGAACTCGCTGTCATCGGCCGTAAAGCTCGATGAATCGTCCGAGCTGCCGTCGTTCGTGCCGAACCCGCTGCCTTCGCTGCCGTCGTACTTGCTCACCGCCCTCAGCAGCGACTGCTTGTCGCTGGTGAAGTCCTGGTCCATGCTCAGGCCGGACACCAGGCTCACTGCCGCGGCCAGATCGGCCGGGGCCATATGGTTGTTGATGTAATCCTTCGCCGCCGCCACCGCGCGCTGTACGTCCTCCGGCTGCATGCTGCTCAGGTCGAAGAACATCACAATCAGCCGGCGGTCCTTCAACTCCTCCGGCTTCATCGCAAAATTGTTATTCACCAGATCGGCGACGGATTTGCTCTTCGTCGCCGTCGCGCCGGAGACGGTTGAGGCCTCCTGCAGCGATACCGCCTGGTCCACGTCCTGGTAGTCGAAGGTCGTGACCTTCTGCGCTTTCTTGTCCTCAACGATCTGGAAGTCGGCTGCTGTCAGCCCCTTGATGACCGCGCCGGTCTTCCGGTCGCGCACCACTACGTTCGTCAGCACGCGGTTGACGACCGTGCGAATCGTCGTGGTGCCGCCGCCCTGCTGCGCCCGCGCCGCCGGTAGAGGTACGCCCACTGCTCCGCCTGCCATCCATCCTGCCAGAACCGCCGCTACGATCCGCCGCATCTCTCGTCTCTCCCTGTTCCCTGTTCCCTGTTCTTTAGAACCTGAATCTCATGTTGTATGTGAAGGACCGCATCGCTGCGGCTCCGGTCACCTGGCCAAACCGAGGATCGTTCACCGTCGTGTCCACGCCCGAATACTGCACGGTGTTGAACACGTTGTTCGCGTTCAGCCGCATCTCCAGGCTGCGCGTCTCGCCAAAGGAGACCGTCCGCGAAAGCGACGAGCTCACCGCCACCGTACCGGGCAGTTGGATCGAGTTGCGCGTCGCCGTGCCGTAGGTCCCCGCCACCGGCGCTGAGAACGCCGCTGTATTGAACCAGCTCTGCAGACTGCCCTTACCCTTGATCGCTACGCCATAGTTGCGGTTCGGCCGCAGCGAACTGGGTGCGCCCGCCGCAATCTCCTGTGCCGTCAGTGAGTAGCTCGGCGTGGCGAAACCGCCCGTGGCAAAGGTAAACGCGCCAGAGATGTTGAAGCCGTCCAGCGCATGCGACCACAAGCCGCCCTTGTTCAGGAATGCGCGGTTCGGTCCCACCGGGGGCTCCAGCACAAAGTTGCCGGTCAGCGAGTGCCGCTGGTCGAAGCTCGAATTGCTCTCCTCCGCCAGCAGGTCCTGGTCGTTCTGCGCAATGGAATTTCCGCTGCCGCCCACGCTCGAAGCGTTATCGATCGAGTGTGCGTACGCATACGTCGCGCCCAGCGAGATGCCCTTCTGCATCCGGCTGCGCAAGTTCACGCGCAGCGTATTGGACCGCAGGAAACCCAGCGAATCCTCGTAGGTGAACTGCCCTACGGATTTCACAATCAGGCCGCTCGGCGTGCGGTTGGGCGCGCGCAGCATATCCAGGTTGCTCGCCAGCGAACCGGTGTAGTCGACATTCAGCACCACGCCCTGCGGCAACTGCCTCTGTATACCGAAATCCCACACCTGCACCATGCCCAGCCGGTAGTTGGGATCTACCGCATAGCTGGACTGCGTGGTCTGCGTGGTGCAGTTGAAGCCGCTGGTCAGCGTCATCACATTCGCGCCATAGTTCTGGCTCGGCAGCTGGCAACCGGTGTTCGTCGTACCCGAACTCAACACATTCTTCTGTGTCACCGAGAAGGGCTGCTGGAATGCGAGGTTGGTGGCAAACCGCGAATACTGACCGGTGTTGTAGTTGATCCCGTAACTCACGCGGACCACCGTGCTCTTGGTGAACTTGAACTTCGGCGACCATGCGAGTGAGACACGAGGTGAATAGAGGGCCTTGTCCGGCTTCACCTGAGATCCCGGCTGCACTGCCGCGCAAACTCCCTGCGGTGAGCCCGCCGGCGCTGCGGTACCGCACACTGTGGATACCGCAAGCGAGGATCCCACTCCTGTCACATTCAGGTTCACCAGCCGGTTGTACTTCTCTGAATAGGGCGAGAAATACTCCCAACGCAGGCCGAACTGGAAGGTCAGGCCCGAACGCGCGCGCCAGTCGTCCTGCGCAAACCAGTCCCAGGAATTGCCGCGCAGATAAATCTTGTTCAGTCCGGCTGTCACGTTGGAGTTCTGCGGGAAACCGAGCAGGAAGTCGGCAAACGACGATCCCGAAGTGCCATACTGCGCGCACTTCTGCGAGTCCGTAACCGGATCGCATGCCTGCAGTTGCGGGTTCTCCGTCGCAAATCCCGAGAAGGTAAATGATCCCAGATCGCCGCCTGTGCCGATTGAGTCCGCATGGATGCGGCGGAAGTCGAAGCCAAGCGAAAGGTTATGCCGCCCCTTGCGCCAGCGGGCCGTGTCGGAGAAAGAAATCGTCTGGTTGACCGAGTTCACCGGCGTCGTGTCGCTCAAGCCGCCGAATCCGCCTGTGATGCTGACACTGGGCACACCGTAGTAAAACGGGTTGCCGCAGATCGTCTGGGTGCCCACGCAGATACCCGCTCCCGCCACAGGGTTGGTCAGGTACGTGAACAGGTTCGACGAAAGACTCTTCGAGCGGTTCCAGCCCAGCGTCGCGGAGTTATTCAGTCGTCCATAGCTCAGTGTGTATCCGCTGGAGAAGTTATAGCCGTCCGATTTGCTCGTTCCAGACAGCAGAGGCGAAAAGCTCGAACTCGCGCTGGCGGAGTGCTGGTAGGAGAAGTTCTCCGCGATCGATTGCGACAGCGTCGGCTTGACATTCGGCCGATTCCCGGCACCGCCCGGACCACCTGGCCCGCCGCCACCAAACCTGCCGCCGCCGCCAAAGCCGCCACGCCCTCGCTGCTGTGCGCCAAAGCTGCGGTTGAACCGTGCCGAGACCTGCGACTGGTGCGAGCTGCCCGGAAAGTTCGCCTGGAAGTTGGCCTGCGACGTGTTGATGTTGGGCTGCGGGTAGTAGTTCAACAGAGCAAGCGCGGCCTGTGCCTGCGGCGTGTTGAACTCGCTGGCCGGAATGCAGGCACTCGGGTTCGGATCGATAGCATACAGTGCTGTCAGGCAGCCCGTGTTGCCATATGGCTGGGGATTGGAGAGTGTGGAGACGAAAGGATCATAGACCACATTGGTATTCGGCGCGGCCGATGTCCCACCCAGCGGTGTCCCGACCTGATATGCCGGCGTCAGATCGCCCAGACGCTGTGCAGCGGTGGGAACAAAGATAGACGTGCTGCTCGGGTTATTCGAGCGTGTCTCTGAGCCGGAGAGGAACAGAAACTGCTTGGGATTGGGCGCCAGCAGATGCGGGATAAACGGCGTACCCGTAAAGCTCGCCGTCAGCGAGTTCTGTGAACGGTCCGTCTTGGGTAGCGCTGAGCCGCTTGTTTGAAAATTGTTCGCGTTGATCGCGTTGTTGAAGCCCGTATAGCCAACCGATCCGTGCCACGCGTTCGGGTTCTGCGCCCGGAAGCCGCCCGGCCCGCCAAATCCGCCACCGCCACGACCGCCTCCACCACCGCCGCCGCGGCCGCCACCGCCTCCAAAACCTCCGCCACCCGGCCCGCCGCCAAAGCCTCCGCCGGGTCCACCACCGCCCGGTCCGCCAAATCCGCCGCCGGGTCCAGGCCCGCCGCCCGGCCCGCCAAAGCTTCCCGTCTGCATCGCGCCCTGTAGCGCGCCCGCGATATCGCCATTCCCCAGACCCTGCGCCTGAAAGCCTTGAATGCGATTTTGCAGGTCCGTCTCGCTGAACATCGCAAGGCCGTTGGTCTGCCCCTGCGTTCCCGTCACCGCGATGGAATCGTTCGCTGCCGCGCCGGCATCCTCACTGCCGAAGCCGCCCAGCGACGGCACCGACACATCGCCGCTCGTCGACCCCGACGACGCGTCCAGCAGGTTCGGGTCCTGATTGCCCTGCACGTCCAGCGACTGCGTTCCGCGGCCTTGGTTGGTCACCGTTCTCCGCCCGCCGTACGCACCCACACCGCCGCCGGGGACGCCCGGCCGACGCGCGCCTGCGCCCGGCGCGCCATTGGCAGCCTGCGTCGTCGTGCCCGGAGTACTTCTTGCTCCTGCCGGACCAGTGGCCCCTGCTGCCGGCTTTGCAGCTCCGCTGCCTGTAGCCGGTGCAGGATTGCTCGCAACTACGGGCGCATTCGTCTGCCCTTGCTCGGGCTGTACTCGCGAGGCAAGGTCCGTGGTGAACTGCAGCGACTGCGCCACATTTGCATCCGCCGGCGTGGCCGACACCTGCTTCGTCACCGTGGCGAAGCCCATCAGCTCCGTCCGCACCTCATAGGATCCCGTCGGCACGTCCATGCGGAACGTGCCATTGATGTCCGTCGTAGTCGCATACTTCTTACCATCGCCGGAGACTGCCGTCACGGCAACGCCCGGCAACGGAACTCCGCCCGCCTTCACCACGCCCTGGATAGTCGATGTGCCTGTTGACGCCGGCTGGGCCGCGCTCGCCTCGACACCCGCAGCTGCCGTTCCTGCCTGCGCTTGTGGCTGTACCGCGCTCTGCGCCTGCCCGTCATTTGCAGCCTGCGCCATCGCTCCGGCGCACAGCGCAGCCCATGCGCCTGTAAAGATCGCCGCGCCCACCACTGCCCTCAGCTGCTTCATCACCGTTATTCGCGTCACGCACATGCTCCTCAACATCCGGCCTTCTCCGTCCGCAAGGCAAACCATTCCTGTCGACCGCCTCTGCTTCATCTTTGACTCTTTCCTCTCGGATGGCCTGTGGACCGTGGCGGCGTCGTTGTCTCGCACCTCGCCCGGATTGGCCCTCGTATTCCCTTTCAAGCCGGAATAGCTGGAACTCGCTAGTACAGACGGGAATTCTGTCGCAAAGGACTCGCGTTGGCTGCGAATTTTCGCGCATGGTGCAACCGTCTCCGCTGAAACCCGGCACCCATGCACCGCGTCTATCTATCTTCTCTGCGCCGTGTCACTTGCGTTACACTCGCGCCATGCATGATGTCCCACATCCGCACACAGAAACCCACTTCCAATCCACCGAATCCGTGCGCGATGTCGTCATCGGCTTGTCGGATGGCCTCACGGTCCCCTTTGCCCTCGCCGCCGGACTCTCCGGGGCCGTCTCCTCCGCCCATATCATCGTGCTCGCCGGCCTGGCGGAGATCGCCGCCGGCTCCATCGCCATGGGCCTCGGCGGATACCTCGCCGCGCGCGGCGACGCCGAACACTACGCCTCCGAACTGACACGCGAGCACGATGAGGTCATCACCCGCCCCAATGACGAAGCCGAGGAGATCTACCAGATCTTCGGCCAGTATTGCGTGCCGCGCGAAGCCGCCGCGCCCGTTCTCGCTGCGCTGCAGCAGAACCACCCCGCCTATGTCGACTTCATGATGCGCTTCGAGCTGGGCCTTGAAAAACCCGAACCCGGCCGCGCCCTCCGCTCCGCGCTTACCATCGCCGTCAGCTACATCGCCGGCGGCCTCGTGCCGCTGCTGCCTTACATGCTGGTCGGCCGCATTGCTCTCATCGGCTCCAGTAGCGCCGCTCTCCTCGCATCGGTCGCCATCACTTTACTCGCGCTCGCCATCTTCGGCGCGCTCAAAGGCCGCCTGCTCGGCACCGGCGCGCTGCGCAGTGGATTGCAGACCACACTCATCGGTGGCGCAGCAGCGGCAGCAGCCTACGGCCTCGCCCACCTGCTCAACCGCGCTTGAATGTACACCGGGAGGGGCACGCGTTTACGCGTGCCGCAGCCAACCAACGGTGCTGTCCTCCTAAGCGAAGCGGAGAGCGTCAGCGCTCCGCGAAGTCGAAGGAACCCTGCATTTTCCTTTGGTCGTCATCCTGAGCGTCGTTTGTTCTATCCGCGTTCATCCGCGAAAATCCGTGGTTGCTTTTTTGAAAAGCGGTGTCACCGGTGCAAATCGGTGTCGCATCGGTGAGAATCCAACCACGCCGTCATCCTTCGCGCAGCGAAGGACCCTGTATTTGTCTTTGGTCGTCATCCCTGAGCGTCGTTTGTTCTATCCGCGTTCATCCGTGAAAATCCGTGGTTGCTTTTTTGAAAATCGGTGTCACCGGTGCAAATCGGTGTCACCGGTGCAAATCGGTGTCGCATCGGTGAGAATCCAACCACGCCGTCATCCTTCGCGCAGCGAAGGATCCCTGTATTTGTCTTTGGTCGTCATCCTGAGCGTCGTTTGTTCTATCCGCGTTCATCCGCGAAAATCCGCGGTCGTTCTTAAAATCGGTGTCATCGGTGCAAATCGGCGTTAAGCCTTCCTCCCATGCGACCATAAAATGATGCCCTCCGCCCGCATCTCCCGCCGCGCCGCCGACCGCATCCGCGCCGGCCATCTCTGGGTCTATCGCTCCGACATCGAATCGATCCAAACCGGCGAAGCTCCGGACGCGCTCCTCACTCTGCTCGATCCGCGCGGCGCTCCGCTGGGCAGCGCGCTCTACTCTTCCGCCTCCGAGATCGCCCTACGTCTCGTCTCACGCGAGCCAGACCTCACCCGCGCGCAATATCTCGCCGACCTGCGCGCGCGCATTGAGGCCGCACTCCATCTGCGCGCAACATCCCTCGCACCTGAAGCCTTCGCCACGGAAGAATCTACCAACGCCTGCCGCCTCATCTTCTCCGAGGCCGACAGCCTTCCCGGCATCGTCGCCGACCGCTACGCCGGTCTGGTCATCCTGCAGTTGCTCACCCAGGGCACCGCGCAGGACGACGTCCGCCGAATCCTCGCCGAAATATTCTCCGCGCAGCCCTGGTGCCAGACCATCGTCGAGCGCCCCGACCCGCGCATCCGCGAGCTCGAGCATCTTCCGCCCGAGCCTGCCGCGCCGCTCTTTACTCGTACAGGCTCCGCCCAACCGCAGATGCCGTCATCCCGAGCGGAGGCGTGCAGCGTCGAAGTCGAGGGACCCCCGCATTTGTCTTTCGCCCATAACGAAACCCTCGCCACCGTCTTCTCCCTCAACGGCCTTCGCTTTCACTACGACGCCACCGCCGGCCAGAAGACCGGCGCCTTCCTCGACCAGCGCCTGAACTATCTGGCCGCCGCACGCCTCGCGGAAAGAGCCGGCATCGCACACGGACGCGGAGGCGCCCGCGGCCGTGCTTTAGACATTTGCACCTATCAGGGTGGCTTCGCTCTGCATCTCGCGCGCGTCTGCACTCACGTCACCGGCGTCGATGCCAGCCGAGCCGCGCTCGAAGTCGCCGACCGCAACGCTGCGCTAAACCCAGGCCTCCCCAGCAAAATCGACTGGATCGAAGCCGACGCCTTCGAACTGATGCGCGACTTCTCCGACCGCGCCGCATCCGACCCCACCGCCCGATACGACACCATCGTCCTCGATCCGCCCGCCTTCGCGAAATCGAAGCGCGCCGCCGAAGGCGCCCTGCGCGGCTACAAGGAACTCAATCTGCGCGCGCTCAAAATGCTCTCCGCCCCCACAGCAGGAAAATATGCCTCGCTGATCACCTGCTCCTGTTCCCATCACGTATCGCTGGCTGACTTCACTGAGGTCGTCCGTTCCGCCGCAGCCGACGCTGGCCGCCGCGTACAGATGCTTGAGGTCCGCGGCGCCGCGCCCGACCACCCCGCCATCCTCACCCTGCCCGAGACCAGCTACCTGAAGTGCCTGCTTCTCCGCGTGGAATAAACTGGAAACTACGGCTTCATCACGAGAAATCCCACCTGCTCTGCCGCTTCAGCCAGCTTCACATCCGCGCACAGAAAGACCCTTCCCTTGGGTCGTTCGCGGCACCAGACCAACGCAGCTCCAAGCTGGAGACTGTCGGCAGCGCGCAGGGGAAACTGAACCAACAACTCCTCAGCCTTGTCTCGCACTTCGTCGCTCGGCGCTACTTCAGACCAGCTATCCGTCAACTTTGTCAGTGCGAAGCGGGCATCCTTGGATCCGGCTGCGTCGATCTCGCCATCCCGCTGCAATCTCGCAATCGCTCCCTTGATTTCCACTCTCGCTGACCACCATACTGCGGTTCCATATCTCGCAGTCCATCCGCGGATCCGGTCGGTATTGTCCTGCCGCACACACAGCGGGACAAGAACACTGCTGTCCCAGAATGCTACGTCACCTGTCAAAATCGGTCTTCCCTATCGTCCAGAATTGCCTGCGTCGCGGCATTCCCTTTCACCTTGGGAATCCGCAGCTTCAAGAAGCTCTTGGGGTCGTAAGGCTTCTTCCTTGGTATCATCAGCCCCCGCGCCACCAGGTCGCGTTCGTCCTCCGTCATGCTGTCATCCACCGGTATCGGTACCAGTTGCGCCACCGGAGTGTTCCGGTCGCGGACAATCACGGTCTCCCCAGCCTTCGCATACTTCACGTAGGTGCTCAAACGGTTCTTCAACTCCGCAATATTCACGCTGCGCATGGACTCCACCTCCAACATGGCCATTATAGCCATGTTGGCAGTTCCGTCCCTTGCTGCCCGATCCGTGCGCGCGCACCAGCCTTGACCTAGAACCTAGAAGTGATAGGCCACCTCGCCCGTAATCGCCCGCGGACTCACAAAGTGCGTGCCTGAGAACGTCGACAGGAAGTTGTACAGTGTCACCTTGTTCAGCAGGTTCACCACCGTCAGCGAGGCCGACAGCGTCCGCTTGTCCGCGGTCTTTTTGCGCAGCAGGTTGTCGTCGCCGATGGTCAGGTCGAACAGGTTGCGCGAGGCAATGCGCGCCGGGTTCCGATCATCATTCTGCGTGTTCGGCGCCACCAGCTTCAGCAGCGATGAGCTGAACTGCGACACCAGGCACCCATTCGCCGCCGCGCCCGAGACCGGCACGCCCAGCAGATTGCTTCCCGTCGCCCGGATGCCATTGCATGCCAGCCCGGCCTGCGCCTCCTGGTCCGCTGTAAACGGGACGCCGGTGGCATCTTCCATCAGCACAGCCGGCTGCCCGCCAATTGTCGTTGTCTGCGCGCAGTCGTTCTGCGCCAGCGTACCGTAGCACGGCGCCGCACCCGCCACCTGCCCTGAGTCATACCGCCAGTTGAACCCGACGTATGGCCCGCGAGAGCCGATCTGATACTGCGCATGCGTCGATGTGTTGAAGCGCTCGTCATGATCGATACGAAACGGAGTATGTCCCACTCCGGGCGGCGTCGGCACCGTACCCAGGCCGCTGGTCTGCGGCGCAAAGAAACGCGCCGCCACTGAACTGAAGACCACCTGCGCCGAGAAGTGGCGCACCGCCGGAATCTCCAGCCGCCCATCGAATCCCGGAATCTTCGAGCTGTACCATCCGATGGGGAACGTGATCGGCGTCGCGCCCAGCACGGCAAAGTCAAACGCGTTGTGCGTGTACTTCCACGCGTAATCAGCGGACAACACCATGTGCCGCGTGATCTGCTGCTGAAAGCCCGCATGGAAGTCGTTGCGATAGCCCGGCCGCACCGGCACCGGGGTCCCCGGCGGACACTGCAGCAGCGCCGACAGCACCGCATAGTCGCAGCCCCGCGAGCTGATCACCAGGTTCTCATTGAACGGCGACTCCAGCGTCCGCGCATACGAGACGCGCAGCGACGTCCCCGTGCGCTTCACGCTGTAGCTCAGCGCCAGCCGCGGCTCTACCTGGCTTGCGGCCGTCAACCCGTTGTAGCGGTCGAAGCGCAGCCCCATATTACCGGTCCAGTTGCCAAACTTGATCGCGTCCTGTGCGTAAGCCGCAAACTCCTTCACTACCGTGTGTCCGTGGAACGGATACAGTCCGCCGCCGCGCGTCAGGTCATACGGATACAGCGTCGCGCAGTCCGTCCCCAGGATCGGAACCCCCGCAACCATACACCCCAGGCCATCCAGCAGTGTCGGCGCAACGATCCCCAGTTGGAAGTTCTCATTCAGAAACGTCTGCTCATAACTCACGCCCGCCTTCACGTTGTGCGCGCCATGCGCATATGTCACGTTGGTCAGCAGCCCTGTATTCGCCAGCGTGCGCTGCTGCGCAATCGACTCTTGCTGCAGGTCCGGCGCGCCCAGATCGGCGAACGGGTTCTTGCTTGGATAGTAATGAAAGTTGTCGCGCCGGAAGAAATAGTCCGCGGTAAACACCGTCGACGCGTTCACGATGCGCGTGTAGCTGGGCGAGACATTCACCGTCTGGATCTGCGCCCGCTGGTCCGATGGCCCCACCGGCTGGCCGTTCGGCCCCACCGGGACACCTGCCGAATTCACCGGCCACTGCGTCGCATACTGCTGATCGTAGGTGTTCGGCGTCTGGAACCAGGACCGCGTATAGCCCAGGTTCAGCTTCACCGAATCCGTATTCGTCATCTGGTCGTCGACGCGATCAAAGAAGTTCTCCTCGTTGCCTTTGTCGTGCACCGCGTGGAACTCCGGCGGGTCGAGGAACCGCCCTGTATTCATTCCGCTGATAGAGAGAAAGTTCCCCACCTTCTCCGATCCATCGGCGATGTTGAACCCCACGGTCGACGACCCGAAGCTGCCGTACGATGCCGTCACCTCGCCATGCGGTTGCGAGTTGCCCAATCCGCTCCGCGTCGTCGCCACAATCACCAGCGACGTCTTGCCGCCATACTCCGCCGGCGGCGCACCCGGGATCACCTCAATCGACTGCACCGAATCCAGCGGAATCTGGTTTGAGAAGACCTTCGATTGCTGGTCCGTGATCGGCTGCCCATCCACCGAAAATGAGTTGGAGGCATGGTCGCCCATGCCATGCAGCATGCCGTTCGAATCCGAAGACACGCCCGGAGAGGTCTGCGTCACTACCGCGGACACCGAACCCGACCCGCCCTCCAGCGGAATCTTCTCAAACAGCCCTCGGTCGACGTCCGTGTGTTCCACCGGGTCCGTCTCAATCAGGTCGCCGCTGCTTGCCGTCACGTTCACCGTCTCCGTGGCTGTGCCAACGGCGAGAGCCACATTCACCGTCACCGGCACAAAGGACTGCACCTCCACCGTCTGCGTCGCGGGAGCCAGCGTGGCCGCGGTCGTGGTCAGCTTGTAGGTGTTGAACGGGACATTGCCAATGCTGTAGCTGCCTGCGCCGTCGCTGGTCACCGTGCGGGAAAATCCGCTTACCGCATTCGAAATCGTCACGGTCGCATTGGGGACCAGAGCGCCGGTCGCGTCCGTTACCGTACCCGCGACCGTCCCTGCATTTCCAGTGGATTGACTGCGCGAGGCAGGCGTGCGTTGCACGCTGGGCCGCCTCTGCGGCGCATTCTGGGTCTGCGCTGTGATTGCGCCCGCCGTGCTCAACACGACTGCGGCTGCACACACAGCCGCGCATCGCCAACCTGGATAAATCGACATCTGCATACTTATTTTTCCCGGACTGCCTTGTTGCTCGCTCACTCCATCAGGAGAATTGGAAGCGTCCCGGTGATTCGCGGCCAGACCCTCAGCAAGCGAAGGGCACCCCAGCTTAGACAGACGGACCTCGATACGGAAAGGCGCTTAGGCGGGCAGACTCAGGGCCGGCGGGGGTCGCGTAAAGTGCGGGAAAGCCGAAAGGCGGCTGGGCAGCTCGACCACCGGCCGTGCATCCACCCGGGCAATCACGCGCACGTCCGGCGCGGGCGCCTGGGTCTGTGTAAGACGAACGGCCACATGCGCCGCCACACATAGCGAACAGTTCGCATGGGTGTCAGCGCAACCCGGGTGGCTGTGCGCCGCCTGCACTGTACCCAAAAGCATCACCAGCAGCACGCATACCGCTGCAAGGAATATCCTCAGCCAGCGCACTGCTCCGGGCCTGCGGGCAAAACTCCCCATACTCCGCACTATATCCCAGCCCGCCTGAGATACGCATCAGGACGCTGTGACGTCCTCAAAATCCGGCCGTAGCCGGCTACTCTACCGCCCGCCATTCAGTCCCGGCGTAATCAGCCCGATGCTCTCCACGCCTGCCGCGCGGCCTATGTCCACCACCTCGGCAACGTCCTTGAAAGTAAGCGCCGCGTCTCCCTTCACAAACATCGTCCGGTCGCGCCGCGGCGCAAAGATCGCGTGCAGCTGCGCCGGCATCTCAGATCGCGGGACCGCCGTTTGGTTGATCTTGTAGACTGGTCCGCTGCCCTCGCCGAGCAGCACCTCAACCACCACCGTGCTCGGCGGCGTCGGCGCGCCTTCCGTCGATGGTTGGGGGATCTGAGAGTTCAGCCCGCTCGGCGCCTGCGGCTGGATCATCATGAAGATGATCAACAACACACGAACCGGCCTCATAGGCAACCGTAGGTATACGCGAGGGCTAGGATGGGACCCGCCATCGAAGCGGGTTCCAGGTATTCAGCGAGCCGGAACAGATAAATATGAGGCCGGTTCCAGCAGCACATCGATCATTGGGGTTACGTTGATCGTCGCTACAGCTTTGCCTGTTCCATTTCCTGCATCCATAACCTACCCTCCCGATACTCCGGTGGGCGAGCACTGCACGAAATGAGCGAGCGTTGCAATTTCCCCGGGTGCCCCACCCAAGCTCCGCTTGGGTGGGTATTGCGATTCCCTGTTCCCTGTTCCCTGTTCCCTGTTCCCTGTTCCCTTACTGTCCCGCCTCAACCCTTGGCGTGATCAAACCGATGTTGTCAACATTGGCCTCGTGGCCCATGTCGATCACCTCGGCCACCTTGCCGTAGTCCAGGTCGCCGTCGCCCTTCACAAACATCACCTTTTCCTGCCGCGTGGAGAAGATCTCCTCCAGCTTCGGCTCCAGCGCCGCCTTGGCGAAGTCGGCGTCATTGATCTTGTAGGACGGTGGAGCGCCCTTGTTGCTCAGCACCTGCACCACGATCGTGCGGTCATTATCCGGAGGAGGATTCGACTTGTCCTTCGGCGGTTGAGGGATCAGCGTGTTCAGCCCCTTCGGCGCGATGGGCACAATCACCATGAAGATAATCAAAAGCACCAAAAGCACGTCGATCATCGGCGTCACGTTGATGTCCGACATCGCCTTGTCTGTACCGCCGCCACCACCCATTCCCATAGCGCAATCTCCTTATACTTCTCGCGCCCGAACGGCGCGTCAAAACTCAAACTCTGCGGCGTTCGCCGCCCCGAACCTTTACTGCTCTTTCTTGTCCGTCAGCAGGATCAGATTGCTGACGCCCGCGGCGCGGATCTGGTCCACCGCGTCCATCACCTTGCCGTAGCTGGCCCGGACGTCGGCGCGCATGAAGACCTCTTTTTCGCTTTCGGTCTTGTTCTCCAGCTTGGCCGTAACCTTCGCCCCCAGGTCGTCCACGTTGATCTTGTCCGCGCCCAGGAAGGTATCTCCGGACTTGGTCACCGCTACCTGGATCGAATCTTCCTTGTTGGCGTCTTCCTGGATGGTCGCCGCGGTCGCGATTGGCAGCGTCACGTTGACCTTGTTGTTCAGCATCGGCGTGATCACCATGAAGATGATCAGCAGCACCAGCATCACGTCCACCATCGGCGTCACGTTGATGTTGGAGTTGACCTTTTTGCCTTCTTCGCGCTTGTTGATTCCCATACGTTTCGTCTTCCTGTCCGGCTTTCAGCCGCCCAATCCCGCCAATTCGTTCGGGAGGCCCGTCCGCCTCCGAGGCCGCTCGCTTGCGGCCCCGAAGACGCTTTGCCCGGGTCGATTCCCAGTGCTCACTGCTCCGCCCCGAAGGGCGGTCAAATTACTGATGGCTCTGCTTGATGAAGTAGTCCACCAGTTCGCTGGAGCTGTTGTCCATCTCCACGTCAAAGGCCTCGACCTTGTTCGTGAAGTAGTTGAAGGTCATAACCGCAGGGATCGCAACCAGCAGACCGAACGCCGTCGTTACCAGCGCCTCGGAGATACCGCCTGCCACCGCGCCGATACCCGAAGTCTTCTGGGTCGCGATCTGCTGGAAGGCGTTCAGGATGCCGACCACGGTGCCGAACAGGCCGATGAACGGCGCCGTCGAACCGATCGTCGCCAGACCGCCAAGGCCGCGCTTCAGCTTCGCGTGCACGATCGCCTCGGAGCGTTCCAGAGCGCGCTGCGAGCTCTCCACCTGCTCCACGGTGATCTTGCCGCCCGAACCGAAGCTGCGGAACTCCTGCAGACCGGCCGTCACAACCTCGGCCAGGTGCGACTTCTTGCTGCGGTCGCCCAGCTTGATCGCCTCATCCAGACGGCCATCCTTCAGCGCGCCCGCAACCTTGGGCGCGAACTCGCGCGACTGCTTGCGCGCCGCCGAGAAGTACAACGCGCGGTCGATGATCACAGCCAGCGACCAGATCGACATGATGAACAGAACAAGCACCACGCCCTTGGCCATCCAGCCCATGTTGTTCCACAGGCCGGTCGCACTGAAGCTGACCGTTCCGCCGCTGTCCTGTAGGAACATGGCGAGAGACGCATGAGAAATCGTTGAAAGTTGAGCGAGAATCACTGGGATCTTTCCTCCTGATTGATGAAACGTTGATCGGAACAGATCGGCGTATTCTGTGCCGACCGCAAAACCTGGCGAAAATGCTGTCAAACAACTCGGACGAAGCCAACCGGCAATAAGTTGCGCCGCCCGTGGGCCATGCCGTCTCTTTAGCCCCCGAAGGTGAAGTTCACGTTGATGGTCGTCTCCACGTCCACCGGCTCGCCGCTCAACACATACGGCTTATACTTCCACCGCTGCACTGCGTCCAGGGCCGACTGCGTCAGCATAGGCGGCCCGCTGACCACCTGCAGCTTCTCGATCGAGCCTGTCTTCGAGATGATCGCGTGCAACACCACAACGCCCTGCACGTGCGCTGCTCTCGCGATGGCCGGATAGATAGGGTCCGGGTGCGAGATCGCAAGACCCTGCACCACACCGCCGGAGACCTTTATGGGTCCGGTCGGCTTCGGTGGGACTGCCTTCACCACCGGCGCGGTTCCCAGGCTGCTCATCACGCCGCCGGCAACGCCGCCGGCCGAGCCCATGCCGCCCATGCCCATGACACCGGCCATCGGCGAAGGCGGTGGGCCTTCATCCTTCACTTCCTTGATGTCCTTGGGGATCTTGGTCGGAGCATGCAGGCCCTGGTCGATCTCCGAAACCATCTTGATCGGCTTCACGATCACCTGCGGAGGTGGGGGCGGGGGTGGCGGCGGCGGGGGCGGCGGAGCCACCAGCGTCGCAGTCATCGAGGCCACCGATAGCGCCTCTGGATTCAGCAGCGGATAAATGATCAGGGCCGCGATAATGCTGCCGTTGATGAAAAAGGTCACCACCATCCAGCGGTTCGCCTTGCTCTTGATCTTCCCACCGGACTCCAATAAGGAATCTTCAAACATGGATAACGCCTCGCAAAAAACTTCTAAAGCTCTTAGACACCGCAGCCGTGCCAAATGTTCCCGGATGGCATCGCCATCCGGAAATCCCGCAATCGCGCTGCAAGTCGGGGAGCTTCCACGGCCCGTCCGGCCGCGCTGCAAATCTTATACGAAACAATCCACAATAAGAAAGCACTCTTCAGTCACGATGCGTCACACTGCACCAAATCCGCTGCACTCGGCTGTAGCGGCCTCACCACCTGGGCTGGGCGGTTCACGGTTCACGGTTCAAGGTTCAAGGTTCAAGGTGGGTGCAAGCGGCGAGATTCGCTTCCGGAGACTGGTATAGTGGTGGCCTTCGTACCGTAGAGCAATTCGTATGGCGAATACGTACCGTGAACTAAAGGTCTGGCAGAGGTCGATCGATCTGACGGAAAAGATCTATCGGTTGACTGAAAGCTTCCCGCCTGCAGAGGTCTATGGGCTTTCGTCGCAAATGCGACGAGCTGCGGTCTCGATTGCTAGCAACGTCGCCGAAGGGTGGGGACGGCGAAGTCGCCGAGAATACAGCAAATTTGTCCTGATAGCCCGCGGCTCGAATGACGGGTTGCAGACCCAGCTCGTGATCGCCGAGCGTCTGGGCTTTGGTGAACCTGCGGCTCTCAGCCGGGCGATGGAACTCTCGGATGAGACCGGCAGAATGCTCAATGGTCTTTACACATTTCTACAGAGACCAAAAGGTTCGCGCAGTGAATCATGAGGTCTTAACCTCGCCCCTCGCAACCCACTCGAACCACGAACCTCGCCCCTCGAACCTGTCTTCTCTAGACCTTCGCCCGCTTGGCCGGCAGCGCTGCCGCTTTACCCTTCGCACTCCGCCAGTCCTGGTACGCCACCAGCATCGGCGCCGCCACCGCAATCGACGAGTACGTCCCGATCACCACGCCCACCGTCAGCGCAAAGCTGAACCCGCGCAATACCGGACCGCCAAACAGCAGCAGGCTCAGCACCGTCAGGAACGTCAACCCGGACGTCAGCACCGTCCGGCTCAGCGTCTGGTTGATCGACCGGTTCACCACGTCTGCCAGCCCCTCGCGCCGGCTCAGCGCCAGGTTCTCGCGGATCCGATCGAACACCACGATCGTGTCGTTCATTGAGTAGCCGATCAGCGTCAGGATCGCCGCAATCACCGTCAGCGAAATCTCCTGATTCGTCAGGCTGAACGCGCCCACCGTAATCAGTGTGTCGTGGAACACCGCCACCACTGCCGCCACGCCGTAGATCAGCTCAAAGCGGAACCACAGATAGATCAGCATTCCCGCCAGCGAATACCCCGTGGCCAGCGCCGCCTGCCGCTGCAGTTGCTTGCCCGCCGTCGGCCCCACAATCTGCACGCTCGGCTTGCCGTAGCCCGAATCCTTGTAATACGTCGTCAGCGCGTTCTCTACCGCGATGCGCCCCGCATCGTGGTTCGCGTCGCTCGCCGAAGACTGCGGCAGCGAGATGATCACGTCATTGCCGCCGTCGCCGCCCACTGAGTTCACACGCTGCGTCTCAAAGCCTTTCACTCCGCCCTGCTCCAGCGCCGCGCGGATGTGGTCCACATTCGGCGCCGAGTCGAACGGCACCGTGATCTGCGTGCCGCCCTTGAAGTCAATGCTCAGCGGGATATGGTGCCAGAACAGCATGCTCAGCACGCCGGCCACGGAAAAGATCAGTGAGAAGCCAAGGAAGTACCACTTCTTCCCCAACCAGTCGATATTCACATCGCGAAACAGTTCCACGTCTTAAACCCTCTTCAATCTCACCCAGCCGCATCGGACTGGCCGTCTCGTTCCCTGTTCCCTAATCCCTGTTCCCTGCTTCTAAATCGAAATCTCCGCCGTCCTGCCCTGCCGTCCCAGCACTGCATCGAAGATCGCGCGCGACACAAACACCGACGTAAACAGATTCGCCAGCAGGCCGAAGATCAGCGTCACCGCAAATCCCTTCACCGGCCCCGTGCCGAACAGGAACAGGATCGCCGCCGAAACGATCGTCGTCACGTGCGTATCCACAATCGTCACCAGCGCGCCTGTCATGCCGAAGCCCTTGTCCACCGCGGCCGCCGGCGTCTTGCCCAGGCGCATCTCTTCGCGGATCCTCTCGAAGATCAGCACGTTCGAGTCCACGCCCATGCCAATCGTCAGGATCACGCCCGCGATGCCCGGCAGCGTCAGCGTCCCATGCACAAAGCCCATACAGCCCAGCAGGATAATCAGGTTCAGCAGCAGCGCCAGCACCGCATTCACGCCAGATCCCTTGTAGTAGATCAGCAGGAACACCATCACGGCCAGCGTGCCCGCCACCGCCGCCTTCACGCCCTGCCGGATCGACTCCGCGCCCAGGCT
>DATCBR010000043.1:0-19470 GCA_036511765.1 Acidobacteriaceae bacterium
TCCGGCTTGATCCAGCCTGCCTCCCATGCGTGTTCGACGATCGACTTCTCGATCAGCTTGATCGATACCGGCGGCTGGTTGATACCCAGCACACACGCCTGTTCGCACGGCGCCGGGCAGATGCGCCCCGTGAACTCCGGAAAGTTGTTCGTCGCATGCAGCCGCCGGATCGCGCTCTCCCAGCGGTTGTTGTAGACCAGGTCGTTCCAGTCCGGGATGAGATTGTTCACCGGACAGCCGGTATGGCAGAACGGAACGCCGCAGTCCATGCAGCGCGCGCCCTGCTCCCGCTGCTTCTCCTCCGGAAACGGCTCGTAGATCTCCTGCCAGTCCTTCAGCCGCTCCTTCGCATCGCGCCGCGACGGCTGTTCGCGGTCCAGTTCCAGAAATCCAGTCACCTTACCCATGCTGCACCTGCCCTGCTGCCACCAGCGGCGACTTGCCCGGCGAAATATAAACGGCCTCTGCCCGCGCCACTCCCAGCACACGCTTGTACTCATGCGGGAAGACCTTGATGAAGCGCGCCTGCGTCTCTTTCCAATGCTCCAGAATCCAGGCCGCCTGCGGGCTTCCCGTCAGCTCAATGTGTCGCTCCATTAACTCGCGCACCTGTTTGATGTCGGCTTCGTCCACCAGCGGCTCCAGGTCAACGCCCGCCTGGTTGCAGCGCCGCGTCGCGAAGTCGCCCTGGTCGTCGTACACATACGCCAGGCCACCGCTCATGCCTGCCGCAAAGTTGCGCCCGGTATTGCCAAGGACGATCACCGTGCCCTTTGTCATGTACTCGCAGCCGTGGTCGCCCACGCCTTCGACCACCGCGGTCGCGCCCGAGTTGCGCACGCAGAAGCGCTCGCCCGCGATGCCATTCAGGAAGACCTCGCCCGTGGTCGCGCCGTACAGCACCACGTTGCCCACCAGAATTGACTCCTCCGGCAGGAAGCTCGATGTCTTCGGCGGATAAACGACAATGCGCCCGCCGGACAAGCCCTTCCCAAGGTAATCGTTCGAGTCGCCCTCCAGCTCCAGCGTCACGCCGTTCGGCACAAACGCGCCAAAGCTCTGCCCCGCCGAGCCCCGGAACTTGAAGTGGATCGTCTCGTCCGGCAGCCCGGCCGTGCCATACTTCCGCGCGATGGCGCCGCCCAGCATCGCGCCTACCGTGCGATGCACGTTGCGGATGGCAAACTCCGCCTTCACCTTCTCTTTCTTTTCGAGCGCCGGCATCGCCTGCTCAATCAGCGCGTGGTCCAGCGCCTGGTCCAGCCCATGGTCCTGCGCCATGGTGCGCCGCCGCCCGACATGCGAGGGCAGGTCCGGCAGGAAGAGGATCTTCGACAGGTCAATGCCCTTCGCCTTCCAGTGGTGCGCCGCCACCTTCGCATCGATCTTGTCCACGCGGCCCACCATCTCATCCACCGTGCGGAACCCGAGCTTCGCCATGTGCTGCCGCATCTGCTCCGCAATAAAGAAGAAGAAGTTGATGACG
Source organism: Acidobacteriaceae bacterium (assembly GCA_036511765.1). Classification (GTDB taxonomy): domain Bacteria; phylum Acidobacteriota; class Terriglobia; order Terriglobales; family Acidobacteriaceae; genus Edaphobacter. The sequence continues at coordinate 1,487 of DATCBR010000043.1, forward strand.
TGCTCGGGCTGCCCTTCAAAGCGCGCCCGCAGCACCGGATCCTGGGTCGCGATTCCAACCGGGCATGTATTCAGGTGACACTTCCGCATCATAATGCAACCCATGGTAATCAGAGGAGTTGTGGCAAAGCCGTACTCCTCCGCACCCAGCAGCGCTGCGATCACCACATCGCGCCCAGTCTGCAGTTTGCCGTCCGTCTGCACGCGGATGCGGCTGCGCAGGTCGTTCAGCAGCAGCACCTGCTGCGTCTCGGCCAACCCCAGCTCCCACGGCAATCCCGCATGCTTGATCGAGCTCAGCGGCGAGGCGCCTGTCCCGCCGCTGTCGCCGGAGATCAGCACCACGTCGGCATGCGCCTTGGCCACGCCCGCGGCAACCGTGCCCACGCCAACCTCGGCCACCAGCTTCACTGCGATGCGCGCCTGCGGGTTCACGTTCTTCAGATCGTGGATCAGTTGCGCAAGATCTTCAATGGAGTAAATGTCATGATGCGGCGGCGGCGAGATCAGCCCCACGCCGGGAATCGAATACCGCAGCTTCGCGATGAAGTCGTCCACCTTGTAGCCGGGCAGTTGTCCGCCCTCGCCCGGCTTCGCGCCCTGTGCCATCTTGATCTGGATCTCGTCCGCGTTCACCAGGTAGTTGGCTGTCACGCCAAACCGCCCGCTGGCCACCTGCTTTACCGCGCTGCGCCGCAGATCGCCGTTCGGGTCGCGCACAAACCGCGCCGCGTCCTCCCCGCCCTCGCCGGTGTTCGACATGCCGCCAATGCGGTTCATCGCAATCGCCAGCGTCTCGTGCGCCTCCTTTGAGATCGACCCAAAGCTCATCGCGCCCGTCGTAAACCGCTTTACGATGTCCTTCGCCGGTTCAACCTCTTCGATCGGAATCGCTTCATCCGCATACTTCAGCTTCATCAGCCCGCGCAGCGTGCAGTAGTGCTTCGCCTGCTCGTCGATCAGGTCCGTGTACTCTTGGAACGTCTTGGCGTCGTTCTGCCGCACCGCATGTTGCAGCTTCGAGATCGTCGCCGGATTCAGCAGGTGATATTCGCCGCCCTCGCGATACTGATATTGCCCGCCCACCACCAGGTCCGTCTCGGATTCAGTCAGCGGCTGGAACGCGAACGCATGCTTGATCTGCGCCTCGCGCGCCAGCACATCCAGACCGATGCCCTCAATGCGCGACGCCGTGCCCGGAAAATAAGCGGCCACTACATCATCATTCAGGCCCACCGCCTCAAACACCTGCGCTCCGCGATAGCTCTGCAGCGTGCTGATCCCCATCTTGGAGAAGGTCTTGAGCAGGCTCTTGTTGATCGCCTTGATGAAGTTCTTCTCCGCGTACTCGGCTGTAATCTTTTCCGGCATCAGGCCACGCCGCTTCAGGTCATGCAGCGTCTCAAACGCAAGATACGGATTGATGGCGCTCGCGCCATAGCCGATCAGCAACGCAAAGTGCATCACCTCGCGCGGCTCGCCGCTCTCAATAATGATCGCGCACTGCGTCCGCGTCTTGTCCTTGATCAACCGGTTATGCACCGCTGCCATCGCCAGCAGGCTCGGGATCGGCGCAAGCTCTTCAGTCACGCCGCGGTCCGACAGGATCAGCAGTGAATATCCCGACTCGACAGCATGGGCCGCACGCTGTGCCAGGTCATCCAGCGCCTGCTTCAATCCCGCCTCGCCATCCTCCGCGCGGAACAGGGTCCGCAACTCCGTCGCCAGCAGATCGCCCGCGGAAATCCGCCGCAACTTCTCCAGCTCTCGGTTCGACAGGATCGGCGTCTCCAGCCGCAGCGTGTGGCAATTCTCCGCCGTCTCCACCAGAATGTTGCGCTCTTTACCGATCGGCGCAATCAGCGACATCACCATCTCTTCGCGGATGGGATCGATCGGCGGGTTCGTTACCTGCGCGAATAGCTGCTTGAAGTAGTTGAAGAGAGATTGCGGCCGGTCAGAGAGACACGCCAGCGGCACATCCGTACCCATCGAGCCGATTGGCTCCTCGCCCGCCGCGCCCATCGGCCCCAGCAGGATCCGCAGGTCCTCTTCGCTGTATCCGCACGCGCGCTGTCGCCGCAGCAACGTCTCCGGATCGGACTCGACCAGCCGCCACGGCTCCGGCAGGTCATCCAGCGAGACCTGCTGCTCCTTCAGCCACTCCGCATACGGCTGCCGCGACGAGAGACTCTTCTTGATCTCTGCGTCCGAGATGATGCGGTGCTCCACCGTATCTACCAGGAACATCCGCCCCGGCTGCAGACGGCCCTTCTTGCGCACGTCCTCCGGCGGACACTCAATCACGCCCGCCTCCGACGCCAGCACCACGATGTCGTCCTTGGTCACGATGTAGCGCCCCGGACGCAGTCCATTGCGGTCCAGCGTCGCGCCGATCACGCGCCCATCGGTAAACGCCACCGCCGCCGGCCCGTCCCACGGCTCCATCAACGACGCGTGGTACTCGTAGAACGCGCGCTTCTCCGCGTCCATGTCCGGATTGCCAGACCACGCCTCCGGGATCATCATCGCCATCACATGCGGCAGCGACCGTCCCGACTGATAGAGAAACTCGACCGCGTTGTCCAGCCCCGCCGAGTCGCTCCCCCCGGGGATCACCACCGGATAAACCTTGTCGATCTCCTTGCCGAACTTCTCGCTGGCGTAGATCGATTGCCGCGCATTCATCCAGCTCACGTTGCCGCGGATCGTGTTGATCTCGCCGTTGTGGCAGAGGTAGCGGTACGGATGCGCCAGCTTCCAGCTCGGAAATGTGTTCGTCGAAAAGCGCTGATGCACCAGACACAGCGCGCTCTTGGTCAGCGGACTCGCCAGGTCGAGGTAAAACTTCTCGATCTGCGGCGCCAGCATCAGCCCCTTGTAAATGATGGTGCGACAGGAAAACGACGGCAGGTAGAAGTCGCCCTTGTCGTCGATCGCCGACTCCTGCACCTCGTTGTAGCTGCGTCGCCGCACAATATACAACTTGCGCTCGAATGCCTCTTCGTCCATGCCCTTCGGCCGCTTCACGAAGAACTGCTCAATGTAAGGCTGCGACGCCCGCGCCTCGCGCCCGATCGCATCCACATTCAGCGGAGTGTCGCGCCAGCCCAGGACGGTCAAGCCCTCCTCACGAGAGATTCGCTCCAGCACGCCCTCACACTTCAGCCGGCTATGCTTGTCCACCGGAAGGAAGACCATCGCCACCGCATAGCTGCCCGGCTCGCCCAGCTTCATCCCCAGCTTCCCGCACTCCTCCACAAAGAAGTCGTGCGGCACCTGGATCAGGATGCCCGCGCCATCACCCGTCTCGGGATCGCAGCCCGCGGCCCCGCGGTGCGTCAGGTTGATCAGCACCTCCAGCCCCTTGCGGACGATGTCGTGCGTCTTCTCGCCTCGGATGCTTGCCACCAGCCCCATGCCGCAGGCATCGTGCTCATTCCGCGGGTGATACAACCCCTGCGGTTCAGGTATGCGTCGGCGAAAGTCAGTCGAGTTCATGGCAAACCTTCCGTTCGGGGATACGTCTCCAGCGGAAAAGACACTTACGGCCTCTGCGGTCTCGGGTTCCAGAAACGCCTTCGGCACTTCATCGACCACGCCCGCCCGCGCGGTCGCGCAGCGTCAGAAAAATCTGAACAATTGGATACTTGCAAGTATATAAGGAAAGCCTGTCGTTGGACAGTGCGTTCTTTCCCCTGGCGCGCGTTCTGTCGATTGGCGCACTCTTCTATTATGCAACCAAATGCATCCTCGGGGCTACTACGCTCAACGGCCTCGGCACGCAGTCGCCACCGCCTGGCCTGCCCTCTATATTCTTCGGTAGTCTCAATCCCTGCATGAACTTCCCCCGGATGACCTTTTCCCTCCGCCAACGGCCTTCAATCTTCCCTGCGATCCTGCTCGCCCTCGTCTGCCAAACCATCTCCTGCCCGGCGCAGTCAACGCGACCCCTCGCCGTCGACGATATCGTCGCAAAACTCCAGACCAATCTGGACGCCTATGAAAAATCCATCCCCAGCTTCCTCGTCGATGAACACATGGAGTCCATCGAGCATCAGTTCGCCGCGCGCGGGTCCTCAGCCCCCAACTATGAAACCATCGCCGAGTCCGTCTTCCGCCTGAAGCGGGACGTCGACCCGGCCAGCAATACAGTCGACCTCAAGGAATCCCGCGATGTCAGGATCATCGACGGCAGACCGGCGAATGGACGGGAAGTCAACGCGCCTTCCCTGGTCATCGGCGCCTTCTCCGGCGGACTCGCCTTCGTCTCGGAAGATGAGCGCGATTGCATGAGCTACACGCTGGAAAAGACAAAGCCCGGCAAACCCATCGTGGTCCGCTATGCGACCGCCCCCGTCGTAACCCATCCGGAAGACTGCATCCTCCCCGAAATCAGCTCGGGCCGCGTCTGGATCGACCCCGTCTCCATGCAGATCTCACGCATCGAAGTCGATGTCCCCCGCCATCTCCTTACACCCAGCCTCGGCGACGGGCGCAAGGACGCGCCAACCATGACCCACTGGAATGTGCAGGTCGTCTATAAGCCGGTTGTCCTCAACAACCGCACCTTCTGGCTGCCGGCAACCATCGTCTCAACCTGCAGCAATGACAATGAGGAATGGTCCTTCCGCGGCGCCTATCGCAACTATCACCTGCTTGAAGTCCACTCGCGCATCGTCATTCCAGGGAACACGCAAGAGTAACGCTATTCCACTTCTGCAATCGACTCCGCCTAGGATGGCCGTTTGCCGATCCATACCGGATTCGCCTCCGACTGGAAGAAGTCCCGCGCCCATTTCGTCAGCGTGCTCTTGCCAGAGCCATTAGGCCCGGCAATCACCGTTAGTACCGGAAACATCAGGTTTTGTTGCAGCCTCTTCTGCCTGTCTGCGCTTTAGTTCGGCTTCCAGCTTCTCCTGCCACATGCGTTCCACCTGCACACCTTTGGGCGCCGCATCGGCAACCTTCTCCGCCCACTTTTCCAGATCAAACGCCATGGCGCGATCTCCTACTTCTCTTCCTCTGCCTCGTCGTCCAGGTCCATCTCCGCTGCGCGCATCCTTCCGTTCCGGCCTTCCACCAGCACCTGCACCTTGCCCTCCGCCTTCTCCAACTCCTGCTTGCAGGCATCGGAGAGCTTCACGCCTTCCTCAAACAACCGCACCGACTCCTCCAGCGGGAGCTCGCCGCGTTCCAGCTTCTCCACCACGCTCTCCAGTTGTGTCAGCCGCTCTTCAAATCCCGCCATATCCGACAGCCTCGTTCTCAATGGCAGTCTACAACGGACGAGCCTTCGTGAAACCGCCCCTGCGCACGGGACCGGGGCAACATGCAGCCAGGGCCGGCTAAGCCAACCGCCAGTCACGCGGCTCACCCGCGCCCGTCCGCCTCGTCTACTTTGGTATACTCGCACCAGATTTCCCTGAGAATTTTCTTACCGAAAACGAAGGCTGGAGCCGTTACCGTTGAACAATCGAAGTCTGCCCGCCGCGTCCCATCCAACCCTCCTGCCCTCGCAACCGGAAATGACACATCCTTTGAAGTCGAGGCTCGCTGCCCTTCCTCGATTCGCGTTCGCTCTCGCGCTCGCCATCGTAGCGTTGGGTCTCAGCTCCTGCCACTCCGCGGCCTACTACTATTACAAGTTCCCGCAGTACACCTACGCCGGCCGCCCCATCCCCAACAGCCATCTCGCCCAGCGCGTCATGATCTCCGAGACCTCCAACGGCTCCTCCGGCACTCTGGCGATCGTCGACGCCTCCCGAGACATCCGCAGCAACGTGGAAAATACGGTTCCCACTTTCTCCATCAGCGGCTACTCCGCAGGCTCGCCTACCACCATCTTCAACTTTCCATCCGAGCTGCTCGGCTACGTCTACTCGTCCTACGATGGCAGCCTCATCAAAATCAACTACACCACTGAGGCCGGTGCCGGCTCGCAAGGTACCTTTCAGCCCGGCCAGAACGCGGTTGCAGTCCCTCCAACCTTCTCCCGCATCTATGGCGCGGAAGAGACTCCCGGAATTCTTGAGATCATCGACTTCTCAACCCCCAGCGGCACATATTTCCTCAACATTCCCAATGTCTACAAAGTTGCCACCAATAAGGGCGACACGGTCACCCTCGCGATGGTGCGGAACTCCAACACCGTCTATCGCATCTTCAAACTGAACCTCAGCCAGTACCCCACCACTCAGGCCGCCATCGCCGCCACCGGCGCCGTCGATTGCCAGCCGCAGATCTATCCCGTCTATTGCGCGGTCCCGGTCCCCGGAACATACGATCGCCCCATCAACGTCTACTACTCCCTCGACGGTGCCACCGCATATGTCCTGAACTGCGGTCCGGAGTGCGGCGGCGTCACCGCCAGCATCACCCAGTTGCAGCAGGGGCCGCTGAACAACAATGTAATCCCGTCCTCGCCCGTGCAGCCCAACCCCCAGATCGCCAACATTCCTGTTCCCGGCGGCGTGACCACGGCCCTCTCTGACGGCACCACACTGTACATCGCAGGGCAGCAGCTCCAGCCGGACGGCCTCTTCGAAGGCTTTCTCTCCACCATGAACCAGGCCTCGAACACCATCACCGGCAAATATCCCATCTCCGACGGCACCCACACCAAGCTGCTCTTCGCCGACAACAACACCCTTTGGATCGGCTCACAATACTGCGCCACCGGCGAGCGTCAGAAGCTCGGCCTCAACTACAACTGCCTGACGCGCGTCGTCCTCGGCGGCGCAACGCTTACCCCGCAGATCGTCCCCAACGTAACCCCCGGCTCCCCCACCTCCACTGTCCCCTACCCCAACCAGAACAACAATCTCTGGTACTACGGAAGCCTCACCGGTATCTGCTGGGTCGAAAACTTCAACAAGGTCTACACCGCATACGGCGGACAGGTGCATATCTTCTCCACCGTCGACGGCCACGAGATCGACAACTCTCTGGTCGCCGTGCCCGGCACTGCGCTCGACGTCGCTTACATGGACGCCTCCACCGACGACGCAAACTAGCCACCCTCAGATCCCCCAGGGCGCGGTCTCCGGATCGCGCCCTTTGCATTTTGCTTTGCGCCAATCAGATCATTGCGTCCAGCCGCCGCCCCACGAACGCGAAGAACCCAGGCGAAACGTACCGCACCGTATCCACGGAAAACCGCGGCGCCTCGCCCATGCGTCTTTGCACCGCCTCCGGCCACGGCGATTCATCATCCTCCGTCGCGTCCAACGTCAGAATCGCGTCTGCACGATCCACGTATCGGCAGGCCGTTGCTTTGAAGTCCGCCAGCCCCCGCGACACAATCAGCGCGTAGATATCAGGCGACAAAAACTCCATCACCGAGTTCGACTCGATCACTACATTCCCACCGCGCTTGATCTCTCGCTCAATATGCGGCATGGCGTCGGCAAGATGCCCCGGCAGCGTCCGCACCCACAGTGACCGCGCCGCGCCAGCCGTCAGATAGCGCGCAGTGTCCGAGTGGCAAGGATCGACGGGTGCCCCACTCAAGCTTCGCTTGGGTGGGAGCGCGTCCCCCACCTCCTCACCGATCGCAAACCCGCGGCCATCCAACCCGCAATCGCATCGCTTTCCTCCGCCGCCCTGATGGCTGCACTGCGTGATCTTGATCGCCGTCCAGCGCCGTTCCGGCATCGCTGCCATCAGCCCGCAGATCACGCTCGTCTTCCCCACCCCGCTCGCCTGCCCACCGATCACAACCGTCGCCATAGGCCTCGATTCTGCATGAGGATCGCTGTCAGCTTAAGAGCTTTCAGCTTACAGCTCGAGACTCCTTTGCCTCTGTGTCCCGGAGCCGTCCTGAGCTTGCCGAAGGATGCCTCGCCTTTGGGCCCCTGGGATTCGCTCTACAACTACTCCGAAAACACCACGCGTCCCACTCCTATCCTCGCGACAACTTCGCCAGGTCTCGCAGATACTGCTTCAGCGGACGCGCCGGCCTCCCCCAGAAGACCTGCCCCGGTCCATGCACCTTCTTGTGACTCAGCACACCCGCGCCTCCGCCCAGGATCACTCCCGGCCCCACATGCGCATGCTCACCCAGCCCCACCTGCCCGCCCAGCACCGCGCCATCTTCAATCGTGCATGAGCCGGAGATCCCCGTCTGCGCCGCGATCACAACATTCCTGCCCACCACGCAGTTGTGCGCGATGTGCACCAGGTTGTCGATCTTCGTCCCGCGCCCGATCCGAGTCTCGCCCAGCGCTCCGCGGTCGATCGTCGTGTTCGCGCCAATCTCCACGTCGTCTTCAATCACCAGCGTACCCTGCTGCGGAAACGCGAGATACTCGCCCGTCTCCGCATTCCTCGCATACCCAAACCCGGTCGCTCCCAGCACCGCACCCGCCTGCACCAACACACGGTCCCCGATCGTCGTGCCCGCATACACCGTCACATTCGCCAGCACCTCGCAATCGTCACCCAGCGTCACGCCATCGCCGATCACTACATGCGGCCCAATGCTCACCCTCTTGCCCAGCCGCACCTCCGCGCCCAGCACCGCCGTGGGATGCACGCGCGCCGCATCGTCTTCATCCTTCCCGTTTGTAGCTAGAAATTTCGCCGCCAGCGCAAACCCATACCGCGGATCATCTACCGCCAGCAGCCGCGCATCGTTTCGATCGACGCCGCTCTCTCCGCCGCGCTCCTCAACCGCCGCGTTTTCCAGCAGCGCTCTCTTCGTCAGAATCCCGCCCGCTGGCGAGCGCAGCGCCGCCGCCAACGTCGCCGCATCCGTCGCAAACACCAGCGCCACCGGCGTCGCCAGTTCAATCGACGAGACATGCAGAATCTCCGGCGCGATCTCAGGCACCCGCGCGCCCACCAGCTCCGCAATTTCAACCAAACTCGGCATGCTTGTCCAACGTCCAGTCTAGGATGGCACATGCTCAAGGTTCAGGAGAAGCTTTGGGCAACACGCTGGCAGATTTAGCGCACACTGCCGTCTTGAATAAGCATTGCGCGAAACAATCCAGCACCGCTATACTCGGGCCGATCATGCGAAGAGTCTTGGTGCTTTCCCTGCTTTTTACCCTGAGTTTTCAGCCAGCCCTTGCAGGCGTTAACAACCAAATGGCAAAAGTTGTCGGCGGAACGACCAAATCCCCGCCTGCCGGCGCAATGGGATTTATCTATGCAGACCCGGACCGCCTCAACTTTGAGTACTACTCTGGCAAGAACAAGGACGTCGGTAAATACGCCGACGGCACTTTTAGCGTTCCGTACGCGAACGTCGGCAGAGTCACGTATGGTGACGTCAACCATCTTCGGGTTGGCCAAACCATCGCTCTGGCGGCGTTGGCAGGCGTAGGAGGCCTGCTTCTGTTGCTTTCAAAAAGCCACACGCACTACCTCACCATCGACTACAAGGATGAGAAGGGCCAGGACCAGATGGTTGGCTTCGAGGTTGGGAAAACCGCTATCCAGCCAATCATTCATTCCATTGAGCTGCGCACGGGTAAGAAGGTCGAGTTCGAGGCCGCGCCAGGTACGCCGTCGCAAAACACACATTAGAGTCGCCTCTCGCTTCAGGACGCTGCGCGGTTTTGAGCATGATGTGTGGTGACCCGGGCAGGATGCGACCTTCACGTTGGGAGAGCTATTTTACCCTGGCAAACCGATGCTGCTCCCTGCAACGCGCGATGCTGCAAATACCTTCGTATTCATTGGGTTTTGTACCATTCAGATGAGTGCGAAGGGTTGCATGAATTGCAGGAATAAACGCGCCAAAGTATCCCAAAAGTATCGGATTGCTCACTTCTCTTCTGGTGCAGACAGCCGCTTATACCGAGCCATGTGATCGCTTCGGCGCAACGATCGTTCACTCTCCATCACGTTTTTTCCGGAATTGCTGTCTATGAACTTCCTCATGGCTGGCACGGTTCCGATGATGGCGTTTGGCATGAATCATGTTCCAGCAGCCATGAATCCGTTGAGGCCTGCATTCTGGTTCATTATGTCCATGGCCCTGTTGGTTGGCTTCATCACCGCGTACCCTATGAATTGGTGGTTGGTATCCCATCACATGAAGCACGGCATGATAACGGTGCGGCCCGAGCATAAGTCCCAAGATGAAGCCACAGATAAAGACGAGCACGTACATCACGCGCAGAGCGAGCGTACCCCCGCTGGCCACCCAGAGAGCAACTCCACGACGAATCGTACTGCGAGGCCGGTATCAGCCAGCGTCCTCACCTGGATGACTATCCTGTCGTGGGTGATATTTGGGCTTGGGCTATCAGTCGCCACCATTTTCGGCGGAATGTAAAGCCGGAATCCGACGGATCGGGTGGAAGAGGCGATGGGATGAGTATTACTGAGAGTTCGGAAGGCACATCCGCGAACACGATCGATCCACTTCTCGACGAGCTTTTGGATCACCGCGCTAAGTTTCTGGCATTTCTAGTGGCGCGCGTCTCCGATCCTGCCACCGCGGAAGACATCCTCCAGGCCGCCTATACGCGGACTTTGGAAAAGGGCGGCCAGATCCAAAAGACGGAAAGCATCGTGGCTTGGTTCTATCAAATCCTTCGCAACGCCTTGACCGACCATTATCGGAGAGACGCGGCCCGTGGACGAGCCCACGACGGACTCTCGGCCGAGACTCATGACAGCTACGAAATGGAACTGCAGTCAAATCTATGTACCTGCATCCAAGGAGTAGTGCAAACGTTGAAACCCGAGTATCGTCTCGCGCTGGAGCAGATTGATTTGGGCGGCGAATCGATAGCGGATTTTGCCAAGGCAGAGCATACGACGCCAAACAATGTCTCGGTGCGACTGCACCGGGCGCGTCGGGCGGCTGCCAAGAGACTCATTCAGGTCTGCGGTAGCTGCGCGGACCACAAATGCCTCGATTGCTCCTGCAAACGGCCAGTGTAAGGGAATGTGCGGGGGTGCGTCTTTATGGGTGAAGGAGATATAACCCATGTGTTGTTGTGCAACCAAAACCAAGGAGAACGCCCAAATGGTAAAGGATGTCGTTTGTGGAATGGACATTGACCCCAAGCAAGCAGCGGGCCAAAGCGACTACCAGGGAAAGACCTACTACTTCTGCGCTCCCGGATGTAAGCGGAAGTTCGATGCGAACCCACAACAGTATGTGAAGTAAACGCTGAGGCGGGCTGCGGTCGAGCGCAGCCCTATTCGGTGCAGGAGCATCAATGGTTGACGACCAGACAGTCGAAGAAGTGCGAGACCCCGTATGCGGCATGATGATCGAGCCGCGGGATGCGGTGAGTCACCAGGAGTATGACGGCGAGACCTACTACTTCTGCAACCGCTCCTGCGCAACGAAGTTTGCTGCCGATCCCGAGAGCTTTTTGCAGCCCGTAACGAAAGCTCCTCCTGCCGGCAGCAAAGATGTCCCGTACATCTGCCCGATGGACCCCGAAGTACATCAGATGGGCCCCGGAAGCTGTCCAAAGTGTGGAATGGCCCTTGAGCCGGAAGTGCAAGCTGCGCCGACCACTCGCACGCAGTACACCTGTCCCATGCACCCCCAGATCGTTCGAGACCAGCCTGGCAACTGCCCCATCTGCGGGATGGCGTTAGAACCACGAGAGGTCACAGCCGAGGAAGTAAATCCCGAACTCGCAGACATGACCAGGCGATTCTGGATCAGCGTCGCACTGGCAGTTCCTTTCATCGCACTCATGGTCTCGGAACTAACGCCCTCCATGCCATTGCAGCATCTGCTTTCTGCTGAAGCGCTGGCGTGGGTTCAACTCGCTTTGGCGACTCCGGTGGTCCTATGGTGCGGATGGCCTTTTTTTCAGCGTGGCTGGCAATCCGTAGTGAACCGCAGCCTCAATATGTTTACGCTGATCGCCCTCGGAACAGGCGCGGCGTATCTCTACAGCGCGGTCGCCACCATTCTGCCAGGTCTCTTCCCTCCATCATTCCGTGGCGCATCGGGCAGCATTGCACTCTATTTCGAGCCCTCCGTGGTCATCATCGCTCTGGTGTTGTTGGGTCAGGTGATGGAACTCCGTGCGCGCAGCAAGACGGGCAGCGCTATCCGGGCATTGCTGGGCATGGCCCCGAGAACCGCACGGCGCATGGACCCGCAGGGCGCTGAGAACGACGTGCCGCTCGATCAAGTGCAGGTCGGCGACCGCCTGCGTGTGCGACCCGGCGAAAAGGTTCCCGTCGATGGCATATTGATGGAAGGACACAGCTCTATCGACGAGTCGATGGTGAGCGGCGAGCCGATTCCTGTCGAAAAAGACGTTGACGCCAAAGTGATTGGCGGCACTGTCAATGGCACGGGCAGCTTCATCATGCGAGCCGAGCGCGTCGGGGCCGACACGCTGCTCTCCCAGATCGTGAAGATGGTCCGCCAGGCGCAGCGCAGCCGCGCCCCCATCCAGCGGCTCGCCGATCGCGTCGCGTCCTTCTTCGTTCCCGCCGTGATCCTCGCTGCGGTGGCAACGTTCGCCGTCTGGTATGCCGTAGGACCACAGCCTCATTTTGCACACGCTCTCGTCAACGCAGTCGCCGTCCTGATCGTCGCTTGCCCCTGTGCCCTCGGTCTCGCCACTCCAATGGCCATCATGGTCGCAACGGGGCGTGGGGCCGGCGCGGGAATTCTCATACGTAACGCTGAAGCACTGGAGACCTTCGGTAAGGTCAATACGCTCATCGTGGACAAGACCGGAACGCTCACTGAGGGCAAGCCTACGCTTACCTCAGTTCAGACCCACGGGGGCATCTCCGAAGAGGAACTGTTGCAACTTGTGGCCAGCCTGGAGCGCGCGAGCGAACATCCTTTGGCGGCGGCCATCGTGAAGGGGGTGGAAGCAAAGCAGCTGACGCTATCCGACGTCCAGGGCTTTGCTTCGATCACAGGCAAAGGAGTTCAAGGCACGATTGCAGGCAAACACGTCGCCGTTGGAAACGCCAGCCTTTTGCATGAATTGGGGATCGATTCATCCGAACTGGTTGAACGAGCTGATACGTTGCGGGGAGATGGACAGACGGTCATGCTGGTTGCGATCGAAGGGCGAGCCGCCGGAATGATCGGCGTGTCCGATCCGATCAAAGAATCCACGCCGGATGCAATCCGCGAACTCAAAGCCGCCGGCCTGCGCGTCATCATGATCACGGGCGACAACGCAACGACGGCTAAGACAGTCGCCGCGAAGCTGGACATCGAATTTGCAGCCGATGTCCTTCCCCAGCAAAAGGCAGAAGTCGTCAAAACGCATCAGTCAAAGGGAGAGATCGTCGCGATGGCCGGCGACGGAGTCAACGATGCTCCGGCACTCGCCCAGGCAGACGTCGGCATCGCCATGGGCACGGGTACGGATGTGGCGATGGAGGCCGGAGGGATCACCTTGCTCACCGGCGACCTGCGAGGCATTCTCCGCGCCCGGCGTTTAAGCCAATCCACGATGACAAACATCCGGCAAAATCTCTTCTTCGCGTTTTTCTACAACCTGCTCGGCGTGCCACTCGCGGCTGGTGTTCTCTTTCCTGCTTTTGGCCTGCTTTTGAACCCGATGATTGCTGCGGCCGCCATGAGCTTCAGTTCCGTCTCCGTCATAACGAACTCGCTTAGGCTCAGAAGCACGAAGCTTTGACCCGGTTCGTGAACCGTAATGGGACCATGAGGATAGATAAATGGTGACCCGGGCAGGAGTCCAACCTGCGACCTTCGCGTTAGGAGTGCGCTGCTCTATGCAACTGAGCTACCGGGCCTTGCTCTCAGTGTAACTGCTAAACTTGAAGCTGGAGACCCCATGCCAGACATCCAGCGTCGCCGCGCCGTCACCGTCAACATCGGCCGCATCCGTGTCGGCTCCGAAGCCCCCGTCGTCGTCCAGTCGATGACCAACACCGACACCGCCGACGTCGACTCCACCATCCAGCAGATCGCCGCGCTCGCCCGCGCCGGCTCCGAGCTCGTCCGCATCACCGTCAACAACGAAGCCGCCGCCGCAGCCGTCCCCGCCATCGTCGAAGGCATCCGCGCCAGGGGCTGGACCACGCCCATCATCGGCGACTTCCACTACAACGGCCACCTCCTCCTCACCAAATTTCCCGACGCCGCCAGCGCGCTCTCCAAGTACCGCATCAACCCCGGCAACTGCTCCATCGGCCGCAAGGACGACGACAACTTCCGCACCATGGTCGAGGTCGCCGTCCGGCACCAGAAGCCCGTCCGCATCGGCGTCAACTGGGGCTCGCTCGACCAGGCCCTCCTCACCAAAATGATGGATGAGAACTCGCGCCTCGCCGATCCCCTCCCCGCGCGCGACGTCATGATGGAAGCCATGGTCGTCTCCGCGCTCGACAACGCCGCCGCCGCCGAGCGCTACGGCCTCCGCCGCGACCAGATCATCCTCTCTGCCAAGGTGTCCGGCGTACGCGACCTCATCGACGTCTACTCCGAGCTCGCCCGCCGCTGCGGCTACGCCCTGCACCTCGGCCTCACCGAAGCCGGCATGGGCATGAAAGGCATCGTTGCCTCCGCCGCCGGCCTCTCGCCGCTCCTCCTCGCCGGCATCGGCGACACCATCCGCGTCTCGCTCACCCCCACACCCGGCGGCGATCGCTCCGAAGAGGTCCGCTGCGCGCAACAGATCCTTCAGTCGCTCTCCATCCGCAGCTTCATGCCGCAGGTCACCAGCTGCCCCGGCTGCGGCCGCACCACCTCCACTTACTTTCAGGAACTCGCCGAGCGCATCCAGAACTACCTCGTCGAGCAGATGCCCGAATGGAAGAAGCAGTACGCCGGCGTCGAAGAACTCAAGCTCGCCGTCATGGGCTGCATCGTCAACGGCCCCGGCGAATCCAAGCACGCCAACATCGGCATCTCGCTGCCCGGCACCTTCGAAGAACCCAAGGCCCCCGTCTACATCGACGGCAAGCTCTTCACCACGCTCAAAGGCGACCGCATCGTCGAAGAGTTCCAGGCCATCCTCGACGAATACGTCGAGCGCCGCTACGGCCGCCAACTCGTCAGCGCGTAGCCGCTCGCTCGTCATCTGGACTGCGCGCAGCACATGTCCAGAATCTCCGTATTAGCTTTCGCCGTCCTGCCGAGCGCAGCCGCGCGGGCACTGGGTGCCCCAGGTGCCTCGCCTTTGGGTACCCGGGATTGGAGATCTCAGCGCGGGTGCCCATCCAAGCTCCGCTCGGGTGGGATGAACAACCACGACCGCCGTCATCCCGAGCGCAGCCGCGCATCAGCACGGCGCAGTCGAGGGACCCCCGCATTTGCTTTTGCTTTGTCATTCCGCAGCATTCGACGCCACGCGTCGAATGCGAAGGAATCTGCTTTGCCTTTGCTTGTCATTCTGAGCCATCGGCGAAGAATCCCCGCATTTTTCTTTGGACACCCAACCGTCCACCCAGCCCCGGTACCCCCCGCCTCTCCGGTATCCTTGTCCCAACTATGAAAGAGTTCTTCGTCTCAGACGCCGCGCGCTTCGACGGTGAGCACGTCACCTCCTACTTCGCACTCGCCTCCTTACAAGCACGCGACAAGAAGTCCGGCGGCGGCCAATACCTCGCCCTCGTCCTCGCCGACAAAACCGGCTCGCTCGAAGCCCGCATGTGGGAAGAGTTCGCTCCCGTCCTCGAAGCCTGCTCCGAGGGCTGCTACGTCAAGGTGCAGGGGCAGATCTCGAAGTATCAAAACAAATTCCAGATCACTGTCTCCAAGATGCGCCTCGCCGCCGCATCCGAGGTCGAGATAGCCGACTTCGTCCCCACCACGCGCTTCAACGTCGACGAGATGTGGGCCGAGCTCCGCAGCTACGTCGACGCCTTCCACAGCGACGACCTCCGCTGTCTCGTCTTCGCCTTTCTCGACGACCCCGCCATCGGCCCCGCCTACCGCGAAGCTCCCGCCGCCAAGGTTCTGCACCACGCCTGGATCGGCGGCCTGCTCGAGCATGTGCTCACACTCGTCCGCGTCTGCCGCGCCGCCGCGCCCTTCTACCCCGAGGTTGATCCCGACCTGCTCATCACCGGCGCCATCCTGCATGACATCGGCAAGGTTCGCGAACTCAGTTGGGGCGCTACCTTCGGCTACACCGTCGAAGGCCAGATGATCGGCCACATCTCCATCGCCCAGGGCATGCTGCATGAGAAAGCGGCCGCTCTCCCCGGCTTCCCCTCCAAACTGCTCACCCTCATCGAGCACATGATTCTCAGCCACCATGGCCGCCGCGAGTTCGGCTCACCCATCCTGCCCATGACGCCGGAGGCCATCCTGCTCAGCGCGCTCGACGATCTCGAGGCCAAGATGCAGGCCCTCCGCAACGAATTCGCGCGCGATGCCTCCGCCGGCAAGTCCGGCGCGGAGACAACCGACTGGGTGCGCAGCATGGAACGCCCGCTCCTCAACTCCAAGGCCTATCTCGAAAACGACTAGAGCAGCGGGCCTCGCACGGGTGCCCCACCCAAGCCGGGTGCCCCAGGTGCCTTGCCGGGTGCCCCAGGTGCCTCGCCTTTGGGCACCTGGGTATGACCACAACAAATATCGGGTGCCCCACCCAGGCTCTGCTTGGGTGGGATGGACAACCACAGCTGCCGTCATCCCGAGCGAAGCCGCGCGTCAGCACGGCGCAGTCGAGGGACCCCCGCATTTGCTTTTGCTTTGTCATTCCGCAGCGTTCGACGCCACGCGTCGAATGCGAAGGAATCTGCTTTGCCTTTGCTTGTCATTCTGAGCTCTCGGCGAAGAATCCTCGCATTTGTCACGCCTAAACACTGCCGTCATCCCGAGCGCTCGCCCCGAATTGTTACAATCTCTTTCTGGGCTGAAAGAGAGCGAATGCTGCGTTTTTCCACTGCAGGTGAAAGCCACGGCGAGAGCCTGGTGGCGTTGGTCAGCGGACTGCCCGCAGGCGTTCCCGTCGATCGAGCGTTCCTCGACCGCGAACTCTGGCGGCGCCAAAAGGGCTATGGACGCGGCGGACGCATGCGCATCGAGCAGGACACCGCTCACATCCTCAGCGGCGTGCGCCACGGCAAGACCATCGGCTCTCCCGTCGCCATGACCATCGCCAACAACGACTGGAAGAATTGGCAGGAGATCCTCCCCGTCGAAGCCGGCGACTCCGCCAAGCACAAAGCCGTCGCCAGTCCACGTCCCGGCCACGCCGATCTCGCCGGCAGCCTCAAGTTCGACTTCCCCGACGCCCGCTATGTGCTGGAACGCGCCAGCGCCCGCGAGACCGCTGCCCGCGTCGCCTGCGGCGCACTCGCCCGTATGCTGCTGCGCGCCCTCGGAATTGAAGTCGCCAGCCACGTCATCCGCGTCGGCGGCGCAGAGCTCTCCCGGCCCGCAACCTGGGAGGAGATCGCCGCCCTCCAGGCCAAAGACGAGGTCCTGCTCAACTGCGTCGACGCAACCGACGAGCAGAAGATGAAGGCCGAGGTCGATACCGCACTCAAGACCGGCGACACCGTCGGCGGCGTCTTCGAGGTCGTCGTACACAAACTCGCGCCCGGCGTCGGCACCCACGCCAACTGGGACGAGCGCATGGACGGCCTTCTCGCACAGGCAGTCATGAGCCTACAGGCAGTCAAGGCCGTCGAGATCGGCCGCGGCGTCACAGCCGCGCAGTCCATGGGCAGCGCCGTGCACGACGCCATCGCATACCAGGGCGCCGCCGAAGACTTCACAAAGTTCTCGCGTGAGCAGAACAATGCCGGCGGCATCGAAGGCGGAATCTCCAACGGCGAAGACATCGTCGTGCGCGGCTACCTCAAGCCCATCTCCACCCTGCGGCGGCCGCTCGCCTCCGTCAGCTTCGCCACCCGCGAACCGGTCAAGGCCGCCTATGAGCGCAGCGACGTCTGCGTCGTGCCGGCCGCCGGAGTCGCGGCAGAGGCGATGGTCGCCCTTTGCATCGCGCGCCTCGTGCTCGAAAAATTCGGCGGTGATTCCCTGCGCGAACTCGAACGCAACTATAAGAGCTACTGCGAGCAGATCCGGGCATATTGAAC
>DATCBR010000044.1:0-21916 GCA_036511765.1 Acidobacteriaceae bacterium
CGGCCCGGCCGGTGCAGGCCCCGCCGCAGGCCGCAGCCGCGGCGCAAGGTCCGGCATTGACAGCGGCATCCGCCGTGCCGCCAACTGCCGCTCCGGCCGCGGCGCAGGCCGAGACCACGAGCCCGCCGGCGGGCACCCGCACCATCGAGCACTGGTACACCATCTCCGGCATCGACGTCATCGCGCCTGCAAAGGACTTCGCCGTCGTCGCGCTCGGCGACTCCATCACCGACGGCCACGCCACCACCACCAACGGCAACAATCGCTGGACCGACGCCCTCAACAACAAGCTGCAGTCCTCGCCCGCCACCCGCCACATCGCAGTGCTGAACCACGGCATCGGCGGCAACCATCTGCTCTCCGACGGCCTCGGCCCCAACGTGCTCGCTCGTCTCGACCGTGATGTGCTCGCGCAGGCAGCCGTGCGCTACGTCGTCGTCTTTGAGGCCGTCAACGATCTCGGCGGACGCATCTCCACGCCGGAACAACACACGATGTTAGTCGCCCGCATCATCGGCGCCTACCAGCAGATCATCGCGCGTGCGCACGCCGAAGGCATCACCGTCATCGGCGCAACCATCACGCCCGACGGCGGCTCGCAGTACAACCGCACCGGCGCTGCCGGAGATGCGGACCGCCTCGCCGTCAATGACTGGATCAAAGCGCGCGGTCACTTCGACCAGGTCATCGACTTCGCCACCCTCATCGCCGACCCCAGCGATCCATCCCGCATGGCCGCCGCCTACGACTCGGGCGACCATCTGCATCCCGGCGTCGCCGGCTACAAGGTCATGGGCGAAGCGTTCTCACCCAGCATGTTCGGCGTCGGCTCAGCATCCCCGGCAAAGAGCAAAGCCAGGAGCACACCAAAGGACAAGGCAAAATGATGAGGACACCACGAATTTCAACTCTTGTCATTCTGAGCCCTGAGCGAGGCGGAGCCGAGTCGAACGGGCGAAGAATCCCCGCATCTTTGGCTGCACCCATTTCCGCGAGCGTCAGCGCGCGCATGGATGGGAATGGAGGAACAAAATGACCGAACTGACTTTCAATGCCGTCATCCCGAGCGCAGCCGCGAAGCGGCGTAGTCGAGGGACCCCCGTATTCGCTTTTTTGAAGAACCCACCAGATGCCCCATCCCTGACAATGTGCTGTCAGCTTAAAGCTCCTCAGCTTACAGCTCGAGATCCATTTCTTGCTGTCGCGCCACCAAAGCGTGTGCCCCGCTCAGGCTCCGCCTGGGTGGGTTTAATCGTCACACTCCTCTCCCTCCCCGCCCTCGCCCAGCAACAGCCCATCGCGAAACTCCTCCTCTGGCCCAGCGGCGCGCCTGAGCCTTCAAAGATCACCGCGCCCGAGACCGACCCCACCTCCGACCGCGACCGCATGGTCTTCGGCAAAGTCACCGTGCGCGTCACCAACGTCACCAAACCCGACCTCGCCGTCTACGCGCCGCCCGCGGCGAACAACAGCGGCGCAGCCGCGCTCGTCCTGCCCGCCGGCAGCTACACCCGCCTCAACATGAACCTCGACGGCACCGAGGTCTGCGACTGGCTCAACTCCATCGGCATGACCTGCGTACTCGTCCGCTACCGCGTGCCGGAGCAGCAGCACTATCCCGAAAACACCGAGGACCTCGAAGACGCGCAGCAGGCCATGCGCCTCACCCGCGCCCACGCCGCCGAATGGCGCATCGACCCCAAACGCATCGGCGTCATCGGCTTCTCCGCCGGCGCACACCTTGCCGTCGCGCTCAGTACGCACCCTGACTTTGAGAACCCCGCCGCCACCGCCGCCAGCGGCCTCTCCACGCCCTTGCCCGATGCCCGCCCCAACTTCCAGATGGTCCTCTATCCCGGCTGGCTCAACGGCACAAACATGCACGCCGCGCCCGCGCTCACACCAACGGCCGATGTTCCGCCGACCTTCCTCGTCCAGGCCGAGAACGACTACGCCGCGCACGTCGAGAACTCGCTCGCCTACTTCCTCTCGCTCAAAGACGCGCACGTCCCGGCGGAGATGCACCTCTACACCCTCGGCGGCCACGACTTCGGCCTGCGCGCAACGCAACTGCCCGTCGGCCACTGGCCCGCCCTCGCCGAGGAGTGGCTGCACTCCATCCACATCCTCGGCCCCCCAGGCGACGTGGTAAAGCCGTAACCCGGCAAAAAGACCTCAGCGGCCACAGACGCGCGGCCGTATGTGGCCCACGAGAGATGGGACGAGGGTGCTGACGTCGCCTCGCTCTCTGCGCTTTTATCGGGGCGTTCGAATTTTCGTTTTGAAAGGGCGTGGCTTTAGCACGCCGGAAGAGCCGCGCTTAGAAAATGCGGCTTCAGCCGCTGAGGGATGTGGATTCAACCTTCAGCCCCCTCTATTTTTGCGCATCCCTCGCGAGCTTCTCTTGGACGGCTTCGATCAAAAATGCCTGCAGCGTGATCCCACGCCGCGCCGCAACTGCCTTTGCGCGGAGAAGGATAGAATCCGGAATTTCGATCGTGATCTTCACCAACGCTAGCGTCCCATCTCTATGGGAGCGAGGTCAAATCCAGCATCAGGCACTTGACACCGCTGGTAGAATAAAACTCATGAACACAGATGCGCGGCCCCATGGCCTGGCTCTGTCAGCTCGATTCCACGCATATTCCAATTCAATACTTGGCGGATACTTTGCCAATCTAAGTCCTTTAGAAGGGATACTTTAAGACTTAAGTATGGGGGGTGGGGGATACCTAAGGAATCTGCGCGCTCTCCGGTGGCCCCAGGTAGTACGCAGGCTGGCGGCCGCGCGAAAGGACCAGCTTCTCAACCACCACGCCGGGATCCACCATGCAGAAGTGCAGCGTGTGCTTGCCCGCCTTGTCGACGGTGAGCGGTGTGGAAACGCGGTGCACGCCGTCGCTGACCGCCTTGCCCCAGGCGTTCTGCGAGTTGTCCGCCCACGCATCGATGACGGTGGGCGCGGCCGAGTCGAGCGCGACCGAGTAGCGCAGGCCGCGGCCCGGAACGAAGGCCATGGTCGGCGCGAGGAAGCTCTCGAGCGTCTCAGCGCCGGAGCCGAAGGTGTAGAGGTCGTAGTCGAGGCAGGTCGATGCAGCAGGCTTTCCATCGGCTGCGATTTCGCTCGGCGCAAGCGAAGGTGAGATGGTCATCGCCGAGTCGGTCTCGCCGTAGCCGGGAAGGAGCGTCCACGCAGCCGGGGAAGATGCAGTCTGGTTTCCGGTCTGGGCGGTGAAGTGGTTGGCCTCCATCGAAACCACGCCGCCGGATTCGACGAAATCGTGAGAGGCTGGGCCACGACCTGCGCCGGGATTCGACACCGTCACGCGGAAGGTGCGAGGCGTGTTGCCCTTGGGATCGAAGCCCTGTTGCGTGACAGACACCGAACCCGTTTGATCGCCAGCGGGCAGCGAGGCCCAGTCGATGGAGACATTGAGGTCGGCATCTTTCGCCACCTCGCCTCCGGCAGAACTCAACTTGATCCACGGCGCGCTGGCCGTCGCCGTGTACGTGAAAGGAGTGGTCCCGATGTTGTAGAGCTCGATGGTTTGCTCAGCGCGCGTGAAGGCATCGAAGGTAAGCGCCGGACCAAAGCCGCCGCGGCCGAAGCCGCCAGCAGCACCTGTTCCGCGTGCCGCAGCGCCAGCACCTGCACCAGCGCTACCTGCTCTTGCGCCACCCGCCGCTGCTCCTGCACCTGCTGCTGGTCTCGCCCCGAAGCCCCCGGGCGCAGCAGCAGGAGCAAGAATGGCAGCGCCCATCTTGCCGTCGCGCAGAGGCTGCGTCTCCTCGACCGCCGGCATGATGTTCGCGGGCGGCTCGCTCCACGTGGTGTAACCGAGATGGACCTGGTCCATCATGTGGTCCCACTTGCCGTTGAGCAGCGTGTGGTACTGGCGCGTCAAGTCGGCGTCCTTCGCGAAGTCCGCGCGCACTTCGGCGGCGAGGTCGTTGGTGGAGACACGGCCTTGCGTGGCGTAGGCTTTGTTCTTCGCGGCGAGGACGTTCATCTCGATCACGTTCTCGCTCGCTTCGGCGGGAAAGAGGACGAGTTCAAAGAATGCGTCACGATACTGCGGCGCGAGTTGGCCGCTGATGGCCTTGGCGCGAGAGACCGTGTCCTTGTATTCGGCGAGGATGCGGTCAGCCTCGATGGGATTGGAGAAGCTGGTGGTGTCGATCAACTCCGGTTTGCGGCGCGCGTTGTAGCGCGTGTACTCCTCCATCACGCGTGCAATCTCCTTCGCGTGGTCCGCTCCGAAATTGCGCGCGGCCCACAGCTCGGCGAACTCCTGGGTGTTCTGGTTGGTCCAGCGCTTCGGCTCGCGCGCCATCGAAAGGAAGAACTCAATGGGAAACTCCAGCGGCTTGCCATCGCCGACGTTCACCACCCAGATGCGATCGGCGCCGTAATCGAGCGCGAGGTGCATCTGTTCGGAGATTGCGGGCAGATAGCTCGAATTCACCCACTGATACGAGCGCGGACCGCCGTGATAGTCGAAGTGGTAGTAAACGCCCGCTCCGCCGGATCGATTGCGCTCTTCCGGCGTAGGCAGACGGCGGATGTTGCCCCAGTTGTCGTCGCTCCACAGCAGCGTCACGTCATCGGGCACGCGCATGCCTTTGTCGTAGTAGTCCTGCACCTCCTTGTAGAGGCACCAGACCTGCGGGACCTTGGCGACATCGGGATTGATGGTCTCGCCGATGATCCTGCGCTGGTCGGCGACTACCTTCTCGAGGTCAGATCCGTTGGCCATGGGCGTGTCGTTCGGGCCGCGCATGCCGAGCGTGATGATCTGCTCGTAGCTCTTGTTGCGCACCAGGCCATCGTGCCAGAACTGGTCGATGCGCTTGGAGTTAGTGGAGTAGTCCCACAGACCGTCAGTCTGCGCGTGCCACTCTTTTTCGGCGCGCATCATGGGCTCCTCGTGCGAGGTGCTCATCACGATGCCGTACTCATCCGCGAGCTGGGGGTTCAGCGGATCGTCAGTTGCGAAGGCGTTGTTCCACATCGCCGGCCAGAGGAAGTTGGCCTTGAGGCGCAGCAGCAGGTCGAAGACGCGCGTGTAGAACTGCGAGTTGTAGTTGCCGTATTTCTCATGCACCCAGTTGGTGAGCGCGGGCGCCTCGTCGTTGAAGAAGATGCCGCGATACTTCACGGCAGGCTCAGGCTGGACGTAAGTTCCGGCCGTAACGTAGAGCGCGTCCTTGTGCGCGACCGGGACATCGGCCCACCACGCCCACGGCGAGACGCCGATCTGTTCGGAGAGGTCGTAGATGCCGTAAATAGTCCCGCGCTTGTCCGCGCCGGCGATGATCAGTGCGCGGCGCACGCCGGGGAACGGCCGGTCGACGATGGTGGTGATGGACATCTCCCAGTGCCCGCGAATGGAGGAGACGTCGAGCTTGTGCGCGGCGACGAGGCGGTCAAGCGTAACGCTGTGGCCGAGCGTGCCAATGAGGACGATGTCCTGCGGCTTGGAACTGAGGGCAGAAAGATCATGAATGACGGCGGGCGCATCGCCGGTGACGCTCTGCTCGTCCGAAGCAAAATTTTCCGCCGCGTGCAGGACGCCGGGCAGTTCGGCGGAGTCAAGATAGAGCGGCGCGGGATGATGAGCGGCGGAGAGCGCGAAGGATGTGGGTGAGGGCGCAGCGGAGACGTGCGAGGGATCGCCGAGGGCGAAGGCGCGTGGTGCGGCGAACGTGAGTGCAGTCGCAAGAATGAACCCCACCCAAGCAGCGCTTGGATGGGGCACCCGCGAAAGATCAAATGCGGGGATTCTTCGCCTACTCACCCCAACGAGCAAAGACCGCTCGTCGGGGACCCCGATTCGGCTCAGAATGACACCTTCATTCATGACGGGCTTCATTACTTGGGCATCCAGATGCGGAAGTTGCCGCTGGCGTGCAGCATGTTGAACATGTAGAGCATGCCGTCGAAGTAGCGCTGCTCACCCATGGGCAGCGGAGTGCGCCACAGCTCTTCCACGAATGCCTTCTCATTCGGTCCGCGCGTTGCGGCCAGCCCGCCCGCAGCAGTAGCAGCGACCATGCCGACGGAGTGGCGCGTGGACAACGGCTTGCCGTCCAGAGTGTAGCGGTCGGCAAACATGCTGATGCCCTGGCCGATGAGGAACTTCTGCATGCGGTCGGAGAGGATGGTCTCGTTGGGGTCCTTGTGGAACCAGGAGTAGTCGAACGACCAGTTGCTGATGACGCGCCACGCGTCATAGGCAAACGGCGTGGGCTGGCCATCGCGGCCCATCATGTCAGTCTCATCGTAGTAGTTCTGGTCAGGCGAGAGGCCGGTCTTCGGCCCGACGACCTTGGGGAACATATCGCGCGAGACATCGGCGGCCTTCAGCCAGAACTCGCGGTCCTCCTGCGGACCCCAGCGCGCAAAGAGCTCATAGAAGCCGGGCAGGTGATACGACGCGTCAGTGTTGCCAACCGGACCGGAGCCTGGCACGAAGCGGACCATGTAGTAGTCGTTCTCGACCATTGGGCCGCCGACGGTGGGACGCGGCGTGAAGTTGCCGCCGAATCCGCCGGGTCTCCGCCCTGCGCCTGGCTGCGCGGGCGTCTGGCCTGCGCCCTTCTGCTCAATGGCGAGATCGGCCTGCGCCTGCTGCCGCTCATAGTTATTGGGACTTTGCAGCGGGCCGGCGTTGGTGAAGGGCTGGTCGTCGGGATGGATTTTGAACGGGCCGGTACCTGTAGTGGGCGGATGATGCACCATGGTGCTCAGGATGCGGTTCGCCTGCTCCTGATAGTTGTAGATGCCCTGGCCGTTGCCCCAGCGATTGGCGGCAAAGAGCAGCGCCATCGCGTAGTACTCCTCGCCATCGGGCGCGGGGCCGGTGGAGCGCGGCGTGCCGTCGGTGTTCATGGACCAGGCGAAGTAGCCGACGTTGGGGTTCGCAGGGTCTGTGATGAGCATGTAGGTGTTCGACCAGTTCCACAGCGCGTCGAACTCATGCTTGTGATTCATCTGTACGGCAATCATCATGCCGTAGCTCATGCCTTCGGTGCGGGCGTCGTTGTTGGCCCAGTCCGTCATGTAGGCCAGCGGGCCGTTGGCGTTGGAGCCGGCCTCGAAGTAGACGCGCTCGTTGGTCGCGTCGCCGTGGAAGAACTGCTGGAAGGCCTTTTCAAGCCGCACCTGTGTCTCCGCGGCGGGATGGCCGTCCTCGGCGAAGAGGTCGCGGTACTTGCCGGTCTTGTAGGCGCCGTCGCCATCGCCGAGGTGGCGCGGAATGTTGCCGAGCGGAGCATTGACGTGCGGCGCGGGCGGCGTGAATCCGGCGGGGCGGGGCGCTGGTGTTGCAGCGGGCGGCGTGAATCCGGCGGGACGAGGCGCTGGCGTTGCAGCGGGCGGAGCGCCCGGCGCAGCGGCTGGAGGAGTTGCAGGCGCCTGTGCGAAAGCTGCAAGAGAAAGCGCGACGGAGGCGACGCAGACGGCAGAAAGAACGCTAGGCAGAGATGGTTTCATTGTGGGGCTGTGTCCTTATTCGGTCGCATGGCTGCACGTAGTTCTTTTTGCGCAGTGGTGGTTTGCGACGCAGATCAATCTAAACCGAATGGACGCGGCGCGGCAAAGAATTGTCTCAGGCGCGACTATCCGAGGAGATGGAAAACGCTTTCTTTCTCTTTAAGCGTGGGATAACGATTACCAGACTTGCACATGCACTCCGCTGACGCGAAGAGTGGTATTCTCGCGCGCCAGCCAGTCCGCGAGGCCACAAGGCCCGTGCGAGCGACCCGGCCATTTTTCTGCATGGGCTTGGCGTCGGGCACTGCGAGCGCGCGTGACCGGCGTATATTCAATGACTGTCGAAATAAATGCTGGCCATCGGTGCGCTTCTGTTTGCGAGACTCGCGCTTGCGCCTACTTCAAGAGGTTTCATGTTTAGTCTTCACGGCAGACGTGCTGTCGTCATCGGCGGCACATCTGGCATTGGACGCGCCATAGCCCTGGCGCTGGCGGAGGCCGGCGCGGATGTAGTGGCCAGTTCGCGCGCGCAGCAGGGCGTCGATACGACGGCAAGCGAGATCGAAGCGAAGGGGCGCAAGACGCTGCGCGCGACGGTGGACATCCTCAGTCGCGCGTCCGTGGAAGATCTGGAGCGCCGCGTGACGGCGGAGTTGGGGCCGGTAGACATTCTGGTGAACTCGGCGGGAATGACGAAGCGCGTGCCGACGCTCGACTGCCCCGAGGATCTCTGGGACCAGATCATGGCGGTGAACCTGAAGGGCACGCTGTACGGCTGCCAGGTCTTCGGCCGGGGCATGATCGAGCGCGGTCGCGGAAGAATCATCAACATCGCGTCGCTCTCCACGTTCGTCGCCTTCCAGGAGGTGGCTCCGTACTGTGCCAGCAAGGCAGCGGTGGGCGCGCTGACCAGGTCGCTGGCAATCGAGTGGGCAGAGAAAGGCGTTACCGTGAATGCGATCGCGCCGGGGATTATTCCGACGGCGCTGAACAAATCGATCATTGAGACGCCGCGCGGGCAGGAGCTGCAACTGCGCACGCCGATGCGGCGCTTTGGCACGCCGGAGGAGGTGGCAGGCGCGGCGGTATATCTGGCGGCGGACGAGAGCGCGTTTGTGACCGGCGAGATTATTGCGGTGGATGGCGGATTTCTGGCAAGTGGAGTGAATCAGTGATGCGAGTTTCATATTCGGCGAAGATTTGGTGTGCGGCAGCGGCAGTTGCAACAACGATGATGAGCGCGGCAGTCGCGCCCGCGGAGAACGGCTCGGAGGGCTGGCTGCGCTATGCGCCGCTGCCCAAGGCCGCGCAGCAACGGTATGCGGCTGCGCCGGCGCGCGTGGTTGCGCTGGATGACTCCGCCATGGGACAAAGCGCAGCGGCTGAGTTGAAGCGCGGCCTGGGATCGATGCTGGGACGCGAGGTCGCGGCGGAGACATCCATTGCAGGTGGCGACGCATTTGTGGTGGGGACGGTGGATGAGTTGAAGGCCGCGCTGCCGGCATGGCATGCGCCCGCCGGCATGGGCAACGAGGGCTTTGCCATCGCCCAGGTGCGCAGCGCCGGACACAACGACTGGGTGATCGCAGGCAAGGATGGGCACGGAGAGCTGTACGGCGCCTTCCATGTGCTGCAACAGGTCGCGACGGAAAAGCCGCTGGTTGCCGATACCGAGTCGCCGTCGGCGCCCATCCGCTGGGCGGACCAGTGGGACAACTTCGACGGCACCATCGAGCGCGGCTGGGCGGGGCGCTCCATCTTCTTTGACGGCGGACACGTGCGCGCGGAGCTTTCGCGCGTGGGCGAGTATGGCCGCTTGCTGGCATCGATCGGCATCAACGGGGTCGCCATCAACAACGTGAACGCGAACCCCAAAACGCTCGACTCCGACATGCTGAAGGAGATTGCGCGCGTAGCCGATGCCTTCCGGCCCTGGGGTGTGCGCATCTCGCTCTCGGTGCCGATGGCGAGTCCGCAGACGGTAGGCGGACTGAAGACCTTCGACCCGGTCGATCCCGACGTGATCGCGTGGTGGCAGAAGAAGACGGACGAGATCTATGCCCTGATCCCAGACTTCGGCGGCTATCTCGTCAAGGCGGACTCCGAGGGCCAGCGCGGACCGGCGCAGTACGGCCGCACGCCAGCGGATGCCGCCAATGTGCTGGCGCGTCCGCTCCAACGCCACGGCGGCGTGGTGATGTATCGCGGCTTTGTCTACAACAATCATCTCGACTGGAACGACATGAAGGCCGACCGCGCGCGCGCGGGTTACGACAACTTCCGTTATCTCGACGGCAAGTTCGAGTCGAACGTCGTGATCCAGATCAAGAACGGGCCGATTGACTTCCAGGTGCGCGAGCCGGTGTCGCCGCTGTTTACCGCACTGCGGCAGACCAACGAAGCTATCGAGGTGCAGACCACGCAGGAGTACACCGGCCAGGCGCACCACATGGTCTTTCTGGTGCCGATGTGGAAGACGTATCTCGATACCGACCTGCGCGTCGACAACAAGCCAAGTCTGCTGAAAGACATCGTGGAGGGCAAGACCTTCCATCGCTCCACCAGCGGGTACGTGTCGGTGGTGAACGTTGGCCTCGAAGAAAACTGGATGCATCACCCCATGTCCATGGCGAACCTCTATGGGTATGGGCGTTTGGCGTGGAACCCCGACCTCTCGTCGGAGGAGATCATCGATGCATGGACGCGGATGACGTGGGGCAACAATCCGCAGGTGGATGCAACGGTTGACAAGCTCAACCTTGAAAGCTGGCATGCGTATGAGGAGTACACCGGGCCGCTGGGCGTGGGCGGGCTGACCAACATCACCGGGCCACATTACGGGCCAGGCATTGAGTCGGCCGAGCGCAACGGCTGGGGGCAGTGGATCCGCGCGGACCATGACGGCATCGGTATGGACCGGACTGTGGCTACGGGGACCGGCTACATCGGGCAGTATCCGCCGGAGCTGGCGGCGAAGTATGAGTCGCTGAAGACCTGTCCGGACAACTTGCTGCTGTTCATGCATCACGTGCCGTACAACTATGTGCTGCACGACGGCAAGACGGTGGTGCAGTACGTGTACGACACGCACTATGACGGCGCGAAGATCGCCGCGACCTACGCGCCGGAGTGGCAGAAGCTGAAGGGGTTGGTGGACGACGAGCGCTATGACAAGACTCTGACGATGCTCGAGTACCAGGCCGCGCACGCCGATGTATGGCGCGATGCGGTGGAGCAGTGGTTCCAGAAGATGTCCGGCATTCCGGACAAGCTGGGACGCGTGGGGCATGATCCGAACCGCATCGAAGCCGAGTCCATGCAGGCTGTGGGCTACAAGACCGCCGACATGACACCGTACTGGGAGAACGCGTCGAACGGCAAGTTCGCGACGTGCGCGGATGCTGCGGGCTGCACGCTGAAGACCGCGCTCGATAAACCTGCGGGCACTTACTCCATCGGTGTGCAGTACTTCGACACGGTCGGCGGCGCTTCAACCTTCGATCTGCTGCTGAACGGCAAGAGCATTGGCCAATGGAAGGCAGACGAGACATGGCCCGGCAGACGCCCGGACGCCGACAACTCCACACGCTTCACCGTTTCAAATGTTCACCTGAAGCCGGGAGACACGCTGAAAATTCACGGCACGCCCAACAACAACGAACAGGCCCCGGTGGACTACATTGAGATCACACCTGCGAGCGCGAAGGTCCAATGAAGATTACCAATGCACGCCTGATCGTCTGCTCACCCGACCGCAACTTCGTCACACTGCGCATTGAGACAGACGAGGGAATCTACGGGCTGGGCGACGGCACGCTCAACGGCCGCGAGCTGGCCGTCGCCAGCTACCTGACCGAACATGTAATTCCCTGCCTCATCGGGCGCGATCCCTTCGATATCGAAGACATCTGGCAGTACCTCTACCGCGGTGCATACTGGCGGCGCGGGCCGGTGACGATGACGGCCATCGCCGCCGTGGATGTGGCGCTGTGGGACATCAAAGGCAAGGCGCTCAACACTCCCGTCTACAACCTGCTGGGAGGAAAGAGCCGGCAGGGCGTGCTGGTGTACACGCACGCGAACGGCGGGGACATCGAAGAGACGTTGGATTCGGTGCGGAAATACATGGCCGAAGGCTATCTTGCTGTGCGCGCGCAGAGCGCCGTTCCTGGCGTGGCCTCCAGCTACGGCGTGCCCAAAAGCGGCAAGCCGTATGAGCCGGCAGAGCGCGGTCTCCCGGGCGAGAGCCTGTGGTCCACGGAGCGCTATCTGAACTTCGCGCCGAAACTGTTCGAGCGGCTGCGCGCCGAGGTCGGTGAGGATGTCCATCTGCTGCATGACGTACACCACCGGCTGACGCCCATCGAGGCCGCGCGCCTTGGCAAAGAACTGGAGCCGTATCATCTCTTCTGGATGGAAGACCCGTGCCCGGCGGAGTTGCAGGAGGGCTTCGAGCTGATCCGCAAGCACACCACCACGCCGATTGCGACGGGCGAGGTCTTCAACTCCGTGTGGGATGCGCATGACCTGATCCGCAAGCAGTGGATCGACTACCTGCGCATGACTATCGTGCATGGCGGCGGCATCACTCATGCGAAGAAGACGGCGGACTTCGCTGCGCTCTACCATGTGCGGACCGGCTTTCACGGCGCAACCGACCTCTCGCCGGTGACGATGGCGGCCGCGCTGCACTTTGGTCTGGCAATCCACAACTTCGGCATCCAGGAGCACATGCCGCACACCGCGCTGACCGACGCGGTCTTTCCGCACCAGTACAGCTTCAACGCTGGTTACATGCATCCCGGCGATGCGCCAGGGCTGGGTGTCGAGATCGACGAGAAGCTGGCAGCGAAGCATCCGTACCAGCGGGCTTACCTGCCGATTGCGCGTAAGCCGGACGGGACTGTGACCGATTGGTAGCAAAGAGTTCGGCCCACGCGATGGTCTCCGCAATGTATGATTTGGGGCGAAGAAAACGCTTACCGGATTGGGCGCCGGAGGTTATAACTATCGCCCGCGTGGAAAGAGACATTGATTCGAGGGTTGCAGAAAGTTGACCTGGCGTATGTGCGGCTCGCTTCGAGCGAGATAGCGCGGGACATCAACCGCGACATCGTGCTGGAGGTGGTGCGCTCGCACCAGCCCATCTCGCGCGCCGATTTGTCGCGGCTGAGCGGCCTGCAGCCCAGCACCGTCTCGCTGATTGTGAACCAGCTGATCGAGGAGCGCTGGGTGCGCGAGGGCGCAACGGCGAAGCTGCCCCGCGGACGCAGGCCGACGCTGGTGGGGCTCAACGACAACCTGGTGATGCTGGTGGCGGACATCCATCCGCGGCGCGCGACGGTCGCGATTGTGGACATGAACGGCCGGTTCCTCTCGCGGACGCAGTTGCCGGTCAGCTCCGACCCTGAGAAGACAATCTCGAGTATCGTTGAGGCCATGCTGCGCATGAAGGAGGGCCATCCGGGCCGCTCCTTCGAGGGCGTGGGTATCGCGCTGCCGGGACGCGTGGATCCGGTGACGAAGCGGCTGCGCTTTGCCCCGAACCTGGGCTGGCGGGACTTCGACATCAAAGGTGCCGTGGAAAAGGGCACCGGCATGATCGTCGAGATGGACAACGAGGCCAACGCCTGCCTGCTGGCCGAGAGCTGGTTCGGCAGCATGGACGGCGTGCGCAATGCAGTGCTGGTCACGATCTCCGAGGGCATTGGCGCGGCGGTGCTGTGCAATGGCGAGCTGGTGTACGGCAAGCAGAACATGGCGGGCGAGTTCGGCCATGTGCCGCTGGACATCAACGGGCCGCTCTGCCACTGCCGCGGTCGCGGATGCTGGGAGATGTATGCGTCGTCGAACGCCGCGCTGCGCTACTACGCGGAGAGTGGACCGAAGACGCCGGTGCAGACCATCGACGACCTGATGCGGCTGGCGAATGACGACGATCCCGCCGCGATTGCCGCGCTGGAGAAGCAGGCTGAGTACGTGGGTAAAGGACTGCGGCTGATCTCGGCGGCGCTGGCGCCGGAGATGATTCTGATCGCGGGCGACATCGTGGGCGCTTGGGCGCGGCTGCAACCAATCATCGAGCGGTCGTTCGCGGAGTCGGCGCTGGACGACGTGCGGCCGAAGATCCTGCCGACGCATGAGGCGGAGGTCGCGAACCTGAGGGGTGCGGCGATCCTGGTGCTGCAGCGGCGGTCCAGCGCGATGGAAAACCGCTGAGGGTAACTGATGTGTGCGGCTCGTTTACCATGGGTTCGGCAGGAGAGGAGCCGCACGTTGCAGAAGTATCTCTTGATCGCCGCGGGCGGCGCGCTGGGTTCGATGGCCCGCTACTGGGTCGCAGGCACTCTCTCAGGGCGTGCGGGCACGCGCTTTCCCTGGGGCACGTTCGTGGTGAACATCACGGCCTGCGTCATCATCGGGTTTACGATTACCTGGCTGGGGCGGCACATTGAGCTGAGCCGGGCATGGCTGTACCTGATCCCGGTCGGATTCATCGGGGCGTACAGCACCTTCTCCACCTACGAGTGGGAAACGTTCACCATGATGGAAGCCGGCGAACTCGCAATCGCGTTGCTCTACGTCCTCTCCAGCGTGGCGCTGGGGCTGGCTGCCGTATGGGTGGGCGCGAAGCTGGCCAGCGCCTTGTCTTAGCGAACCCATAGCTTTTAGGTTTGCATGAGCGATCAGGCGCGATAGCATGTGGCACAGTGGAACAAAAGGAAACCATTCAAACGTGCCTTGATCTCGCGGAGTTCTCTGCGAAACGCTTCGATGCCAGGCGCGATTACGAGTGGAAGATAACACTCGGATTTTGGACTCTGCTGGGGGCTGGTACAGCCTTCGTATACGGTAAACCGGATATCGTGCCGTGGAGCGCTATTCCCGCCGTGGTGCTCCTTCACGCAGTTTGGATACGCGGCGTTTACGTCGGCAACCGAACGTATATCAATCGCGCATATCATTTCAGGCTACAGGCCGAACGGCTTCTATTGGATTCCAACTATACAGTTGAGGCTTCTCCAAGGCTTATCCTTCCGAAGCAGTTGGAGTGGTGGATTGGATTCTTGTTTCATTGGTCTGGTCTTTTCACAATCGGCGCTACGGCTGTTCTCGCATCGATTCTTTGCATTGCCTCTCGACTGGGCCAGACATTTCCGCTCCTATTGCACCCAAATTGAGACACCTACTAATTCTTGAGGTTAGTTGGCTGGCAGCTGTGCCCTGTTCCAGCCGCCGCCGAGGGCGAGTTGCAGTTGCGCGCTGGCGACCATGCGGCGTGAGACGAGGGCAGCGGCAGCGCGTTCGTCGTTCAGCTCAATGGTCTGGTTGGTGAGGACTTCAAGATACGCGGTGAGGCCCTGCCGGTAGCGCAGCAGCGAGAGCCGCGTGGATTGCGTGGCTGCATCGACCGCGCGCTGCTGGACGGCCGCTTCCTCTTCAAGGACGCGGAGCGCGGCGAGCTGGTCCTCTACATCGCGGAAGGCCCCGAGCACCAGCTGGCGGTAGAGCGCGGTGGTCTGCTCACGCTCAGCGAGTGCGTAATCCACCTGGGCGCGGCGGCGGCCGGCGTCGAAGACAAGCTCGCTGGCAGAGATGCCGGCGTTCCACTCCGCGCTGGGCGCGCTGAAGAGGCGGCTGATGGCGCCGGATTCCAGTCCGCCTTCCGTGCCGAGCGCGATGTTGGGATAGAAGGCGGCCTGGTTGACGCCGATCTGCGCGTTGGCGGCGGCGACGCGGCGCTCGGCGGCGGCGATGTCCGGGCGGCGTTCGAGAAGCTGCGAGGGAACGCCGGTAGGAATGCCGGGAGGATTGCCTGCGAGGGGATTCTCCGCGATGTGGAAGTCCGTGGCCGGCACGCCGACCAGCACAGCGATGGCGTGCTCCTGCTGTGCGCGCGCGACACCGAGGTCGACCAGTTGCGCGCGAGTGGCTTCGAGCTGCGCCTGCGCCTGGGCGACGTCGCTCTGGCTGGCGAGCCCGCCTTTGAAGCGGGCCTGCGTGAGGTTGAACGCCTGCTGAAAGGCGTCGAGCGAGTTGCGCAGGAGTTGCGCCTGAAGATCGAGTCCGCGAAGCTGGAAGTAGGTAATGGCGAGCGCGCCTTGCAGGCTGAGGCGGGTGTTGGCGAGGTCGGCTGCAGTGGCCTGCGCGCTGGCGGAGCTGGATTCGATCTGGCGGCGGACGGCGCCCCATAGGTCGGGCTCCCATGAGATGTTGACGGGCAGCAGGAAGTCCCAGTAGTTGCGCGCGGCGTTGGGCGAGATGTTGGGGCGGCTGGCGGCGATGCTGTCGCGCGACGCGCCCGCGCCGATGGAGACGCTGGGGTAAAGCGCGGAATGGTTGATGCGAACGATGTCGTGCGCCTGCTCGTAAGCGTGGAGCGCGGCGGCGATCTGCTGGTTGGCGGCGGCGCAGCGCTGCTCCAGGTCGTTGAGCTGGGCGTCGTTGTAGATGGTCCACCATGCGCCGCGATCGGCGGCATCGGCGGGAGACGCGGCGGCCCAGTCGCCGTTGCGGCCGTTGCCGGAGTAGGCAGGGGGTGCGGGCGCGATGGGCTTCTTGTAGTTGGGGCCGGCGAGGCAGCCGGAGAGAAGAAGGCAGGCGGCGA
Source organism: Acidobacteriaceae bacterium (assembly GCA_036511765.1). Taxonomy (GTDB): domain Bacteria; phylum Acidobacteriota; class Terriglobia; order Terriglobales; family Acidobacteriaceae; genus Edaphobacter. The sequence continues at coordinate 16,104 of DATCBR010000044.1, forward strand.
GAGAGACCCAACCCCACCCATGATGCGACTGACGCCGCGCCATGAATGGGGCACCCGGAGATTGTTCTCCCACAATCATCGCGCAAGATGCGCGCGATGAACGGGGCACCCGGAGATGGAGGCGCCGCCTCACTGCGCGGCCTCCTGCTGCTGCGAACTGCTTTGCTGCGGCGTGATGACGCGCACCTCTTCGCCGTCGGTCAGCGAGTCGGGCGGATTGGCGATGATCTTCTGGCCCGGCGCAAGGCCGCCCAGCACTTCGATGGTGTTGCCGCTGTCACGGCCGGGCACGATGCGGACGATGTGCGCGCGGTTGTTGGAGTCCACGGTGGCGACGTGCAGCCCGTCCTGCCCAAGGATCGCCGCGCTGACCGGGATGGCGAGCGTGGGCACGGCTGTCGAGACGTTGAGATGGACCTCCGTGTAGCTGCCGGGCAGCAAATCGCCGCTGCGGTTGTCGACATCCACCTCGGCGAGCAGCGTGCGCGTGGCGGGATCGAGCGAGTCCGAGCTGCGGACCAGCTTTCCTTTGAAGACGCGGCCAGGATACTGCGGAAGGCTGAGCGTGGCGGTGACCCCGTTCTTCGCGTCCGGCGCGTAGACCTGCGGCACGTTGATGAAGACGCGCAGCGTGCCGATGGCGGCGATATCGAAGACCTCTTTGCTAGTAGTGGCGGCGCCGACGCCGGTGGTAGTGGTAGCGCCAGAGGTCGTAATGAGCTGGCCGATATCGAGATTGCGCGCGGTGACGACGCCATCGAACGGCGCGGTGATGCGCTCGAAGGACTGTAGCTCTTCAATGCGCTTGACGTTGGCCTGGGCTGAGGTGACCTCGGCATTGCGCGCGGCCAGCGCGGCGAGCGCGTTGTCGGTGTCCTGCTGGGAGACGGCGTTCTGCGCGATGAGGCCCTGATAGCGGTCGGCGGTGATTTTAGCGAGCGCCGCGTTGGTCTGTGCGGTGGCGACGTCCGCTTTGACCTGCGCAAGCTGCTGGTCGAGCTCGGGGGTCTCAATGACGGCGAGCAGGTCGCCCCTCTTCACATGCGAACCGATGTCGTGGTACCAGGCTTTGACGTAGCCGGTGGTGCGCGCGTAGATAGGGGCCTGCGTGAAGGCCTGCATGTTACCAGGCAATACGATCTCGCGGGCGTTCTTCTCCATCTGCGGCGAGACGAGCGAGACGGGCGGCGCGGCGGAGCCGGCGGTGTAGTCGGCGAGCGCCGCGGCGGAGTGATGGCGGGAGAGAATGCCGACGACGGCGATCACGATCGCGATGAGGACCACGATGATTGCAAGCGCGGTGAGCGGGCTGCGCCGGATCGCAGGCGGCTGCGGGCCGTTCTGCTGTGCGGATTCGATTCTGTTGTCAGCGCTCATAGGCTGCTCCTTGGGACGGTGCGCTGCTGTTCATTCGTGCCGGTCATTGTTGCACCTCAGGTTGCAACGGCTGCAGCGGGTGAAGCTCCGCGGGCGCAGGCGGCGGCGTGTTGCGATGCAGCAGCGCGAACAATACGGGCACAAACGTCAATGTACCGAAGGTCGCGAGAATCAGACCGCCGATGACGGCGCGGCCCAGCGGCGCGTTCTGCTCGCCGCTCGCGCCCAGGCCCAGCGCCATGGGCACCATGCCGATGATCATCGCGAGGGCCGTCATAATGACGGGGCGGAAGCGCGTGAAGCCCGCGGCCAGCGCGGCCTCGGCAGCGGTGAAGCCTTCGGCCATCTGCTCCTTGGCGAAGCTGACGACGAGGATCGAGTTGGCGGTGGCCACGCCCATGCACATGATGGAGCCGGTGAGCGCGGGCACGCTCAAGTGCGTGCCGGTGATGAAGAGCATCCACACGATGCCGGCGAGCGCGCCGGGCAGCGCGGCGATGATGATGAAGGGATCGAGCCAGCTCTGGAAGTTGACGACGATGAGCGCATAGACGAGCACGATGGAGAAGAGAAGTCCCCAGAGCAGCCCTTGAAACGACTCATGCATGGTCTGGATCTGGCCGCGGATGAAGATCTGCGTGCCGCGCTGCCCGTGTTTGCGCGCATCGTCGACATAGCTCTCCACCTGCTTTGCGACGGTGGCGAGGTCTGTGCCTTCGACGGAGCCGTAGATATCAATGGTGGGCTGCGCGTCGTACTGACTGACGAGGCCGGGCTCCGTGCCGCGGGTGATGGTCGCGAGGTTGCCGAGCAGTTGTGGCGCATGGCCGGAGCCGCTAATTGAGATGGGGAAGTTCTGCAACTGCTGCAGGCTGGTGACGTCATACTGCGGCGTCTGCACCAGGATGTTGTAGCTGACGTGGTTCTGGGGATTGAGGTAGAAGGTGGGCGAGGTCTGGAAGCTGCCGCTGAGGCTGGTGAGGATGTCGCGGGCGATCTCGCTCTGCGTGTAACCTACCTGCTGGGCGCGGGTGCGGTCGACGTTGATGGTCCACTTGGGCTGGTCGGAGGGCTGCTGGATTCTCAGATCGGTGATGCCGGGGACGCGCGCGATCTTCTGCATCAACTGCTGGGCGATCTGGCGGTTCTGTTCGAGCTGCAGCCCGGTGATCTGCACGTCGATGGGCGCGGGCAGGCCGAAGTTGAGGATCTGGCTGACCATGTCGGTGGGCAGGTAGTAGAACTCCACTCCGGGGAACTGCCGCGTGAGCCTGTCGCGGAGGTCGTGCATGATGCTCGAAGTGGATGGGTGACTGCCCTTGAGCGAGACAAGGATGTCAGCATCGCCGGTGCCGACGGGCGCGGAGTTGGAGTAGCTGAGGTTGATGCCGGAGTAGGGCAGACCGATATTGTCGATGACGGTCTCGAGCTGGTCGCCGGGGATCTTCTGCCTGATGACGGCCTCGATTTGGTCGCAGAGGCGCGCGGTGTCCTCGATGCGTGTGCCGGTGTGTGCGCGCACATGCAGCTTGAACTGGCCGCTGTCGACGGAGGGGAAGAAGTCCTGGCCGAGCTGGGGATACAGAACGACGAGCGACAGTACCCAGAAGCCAACCAGACCGAGCAGGGTGGGAGCGCGGTATTGCAGGCACAGGGCGAGCGCGCCGTGGTACCAGGTGCGCAGCTTTTCAAAGTAGTGCTCAAAGGTGATCTGGAAGCGGACAAAGGGATTGCGGCTGGCGCGTGCCTGTTCGACGCGATCGTGTTCGTGTCCCTTGAGGAGGTACCGGGCCATGACGGGCACAACGGTGCGGGACAGGAAGTAGGAGGCCATCATGGCGAAGACGACTGACTCCGCCAGCGGAACGAAGAGATACTTCGCCACGCCGCTCAGGAAGAACATCGGCACGAAGACGATGCAGATGGCGAGCATGGAGACGAAGGCGGGGATGGCGATCTGCGAGGCGCCGGTGAGGATGGCGTCTTCGACCTCTTTGCCGAGCTCGAGGTTGCGATTGATGTTCTCAATCTCGACGGTGGCGTCGTCGACGAGGATGCCGACGGCGAGCGCCAGTCCGCCGAGCGTCATGATGTTGATGGACTGGCCGAGAGCGGCCAGCGCCAGCAGCGAGCAGATGATAGAGAGCGGAATGGAGATGGCGATGATGAGCGTGGAGCGCCAGTTGCCGAGGAAGATGAGGATCATGGCAGCGGTAAGGCACGCGGCGATGAGGCCTTCGCGCACGACGCCGTGGATGGCGGCATTGACGAAGATGGACTGGTCGGCGATGGGCTCGATCTGGAGCGCGGCGGGAAGCTGGTCGCGAATGTGGGGCAGCTGGGCCTTGACGTTATCGATGATGCTGAGCGTGGAAGCCTGGCCGGTCTTCATCACGATCATCAGCGTGGCCCGCTGGCCATCCACGCGGACGATGTTGGTTTGCGGCGGGAATCCGTCGCGCACGTTGCCGACGTCGTGGATGTAGATGGTGGCGCCGTTGACGGTCTTGATGGGCAGGTCGTTGAGGGCGGCGATGGATTGGGGCGCGCTGTTGGTCTCAACCTGATAGTCGAAGTGGCCGATCTTGGCATCGCCGGCGGGAAGAATGACATTCTGCGCGCTCATCGCGTTGACCACGTCGGAGGCGGAGAGGCCCAACGCCTGAAGCTTCTCCGTGTCGATGTCTACCTCGACATCGCGCTGCTTGCCGCCATAGGGATTGGGCAGCGAGGCGCCCTCCACGGTGGCGAGCTGCGTGCGGATGAAGTTGCCGCCGAAATCGTAGAGCTGCTGCTCGCTGAGGCCCTTGCCGGAGAGGCCCAGTTGCAGCACAGGCACGCTGGAGGCGCTGTATTGAATGATGAGGGGTGGATTGGTGCCCTGCGGGTAGGCGCGGATCGCGGTCTGCCCCACGGCGGTGATCTGCGCGACGGCCTGGGAGATGTTGACCCCCGGCTGGAAGTAGACCTTCGTCACCGAGATACCGTTCAGGGTCTGCGATTCGGTGTGCTCGATGTCATTGACCGTAGTGGTGATGATGCGGTCAAACTGCACCACGATGCGGTCGCTCAACTGCTGCGGCGACAGGCCCTGATACTGCCAGATGATGGAGACGACAGGGATGTCGATGTTGGGGAAGATGTCCACCGGCATGCGCAGGATGACCACCGGCCCAAGAAAGAAGAGCAGCAGCGCCAGCACAGCGAAGGTGTAGGGTCTCTGAAGAGCGAGACGGACAATCCACATCGAAGATCACCTGACAGCGAAGGCGGGCGCGTGCGCGCTATCCGGCCTGTGAAGCGAATACGGCGCGATTCGACGCCGCTGTTATTTTACTAGACGAAACGTTCAGTTATTTTGGACGCTCTCCGTAGTCGTGAGGATTCAGCAGTAAAGGAAGGCCGAATGGCCGTCGGGGAATTGCGGGAGACGGTGGCCTGGCTGCGGATACCGCCAAAGACCACAGTGACCACTTTTTGGGCTTCGGCGTCATTGAGCGGCCCATGGCCGGCCAGCAGGCGAAAGACGAGGGGGCCATAGATAAGGTCGAGGACTGTATCGCTGTCAATGTCCTCACGGATTTCACCACGCTCAACGCCACGCTGCCACATCACGCGCGCGGCATCGCGGCGAGCATAGAGGAACCGTTCGCGGAAGAGCGCGAGAAATTCAGGGTCACTCTGGCCCTCCGCCAGAAACTGTCCAAAGAGCCTGCCCAGCGGGCTGGCGTAGAAGGCTGTGACGGATTTGAGCTGAAGCGTGAAGTCCTGCTCCGCCGAGCCGGTGTCGGGGCTGGCCACCTGTTCGGTCATATCGGCCAGATAGGCATCGAGCGCCACCATGCTCTTGTTGGGCCACCATTTATAGATGGTGGCTTTGCTGACACCTGCGCGGGCCGCGATCGCGTCCGTGGTAATGCGGCGCAACGGCTGGCGGGCAAGCAGGTAGAGGGTCGCCTTCAGGATGGCGGCCTCGGCCTGAAGGCTGCGGTGCCGCCCGCGAGCTTTCGGTTCGACGATGCCGGGTTGGATGGCTGCGGAGATAGACATCACCTTGAAATGGGATCCGACGATGGCCCGGCAGCGGCTGCTGAGACCCACCCTCAGTTTAGTGGGAAGCGAAGCGGCCGCCGTCCTGCCGGTCAAAACTAAACGTCCGGTTCAATTTTAAGCAAGTTCTCCCGGCAGAGGCCCGGAGGGTCTCAGTGAGGACGCGCGATCGGGGCCAAAACCAATGCCGTTGTCACCGTTTTGTATTGGGATGGAAATGATTTTGTCGCAACATGGAATTCTCCCGCGCGGTGGGAGTAGAGTGTTTTCTCCAGATCTCCCGTTTCGTTCGCTGATGGGAAAGCGTAGTTGCAGTCTTTCGGCCGGAGCATCCCGCAAGTCCGGCAGCAGCACGGAAGAATTGTTTTCCTCCCCGGAAATACAGG
>DATCBR010000045.1:0-3858 GCA_036511765.1 Acidobacteriaceae bacterium
AATCCAGCTCGGACGGCTGAAGACGGGCGCTGTCGTCTCATTTGTCCGCTCGAACTCTGGCGAATGGGGCATCGACATCGCCGGCTCCAGCGCGCCGCGCATCGCGCAGCCGAAGCCCGCAGCCATCGAGATCTATCGCTCAGACAACGACATCCGCGATCTCTCCGCCGGATACAAGACCGTCCGCCGCGCAGCCGCCGGCATTGACGCGACGGCCGATGTGACCTCCGACGGCGTCGTCTTTCACGTCCATGATGTTTGGAGTCTGATGGACGGCGTGCTCTCGGTCCGCCGCGAGGTTAGGGTTCAGGGCGACGCGCCGGGCGGATTCGCCTCAGCCATCGACTTCTCACTCGCGCGCACCGTCGCGTGGCCCGACATCAACTTCATGGCCCCGGGCGCAATCTATGCGGACCCCACCTACGATGGCGACCGCTCCCCCGGCGGCACTCTGACCTACGCCGCGCGCCGCCTCGTTATGCGCGAGGACATCCTCGCCGCGCCACTCTTCGCGCTTTCGTTTCAGAACGGCACATCGCTTGCGATGCTTGATCCTCACCCGCGCGGGGACTCGACAGAAGAGGAGACCAAGCTCACGAAGTTGGTGATGACCGACGCGAAGATCCAGTTCGGCGCCATGGGGGCATGGCAGGCGGAAGATGGCGCGGTCCACCTCGGCTTCCGCTATCCCAGCACGTCGACTGATTTCGGCGGCGGGCGTCCTGCGGGTGCGCAGCCGGTTACGGCAGCCACAAAAGCGTCCGATACGCCTGCTCCGTCTGTGACCTCTGCTACACCCCCGAAGATGCGCTGGATCCGCCGCTATCATCCCATCACCGACGGCTTCACGCACAGCTATGAGGTCCGCTTCCGCTTCGGCCAGAATGAGTCCTTCCGGGACGTGACGCGCGATGCCTGGCGCTGGGCGTGGGACACGCTGAATCCTCCCATTCTTGATCTGGATGTGGACCTCGTGCGCCGCGTCCTGCTCGACCACCTGGAAGCCAGCGCCATGACCATCGACGGTCGCACCGGCATGCCCTTCGTGCTGAACACCATGCAGGAGATGACGCAGTGGAACCGGACGATGATCGCGATGGGCTTCGTCGGCAAAAACCTGGAGTGCGCCGACCAGTTGCTGCAGGAGGGCGACCGCGACCACACCGAGCGCGGCCGCAAGATGCGCGAGACCGGCCTCGCGATGATCGACACCAACATCAAGGCACTGCACTCTATCCCGCTTGAAGCAACCGGCTTCGACCTCAGAACAGGCCAGCCGTGGGACCACATCTGGGTCGCGCCCTGGCTGCGCAACGCCACCGAAGACATGACCACTCTGATGCACGCGTATCAGCGCGAGCAGGCCCTTGGCCGCCCGCATCCGGAGTGGCTTGCCTGGGTGAAGTCCTACTCCGATTGGCTGGTTGAACAGCAGCGGCCTGACGGCTCCTACCCCCGCCGCTGGAAGCCCGGCACCAATGAAGTGATGGAACCCACCGGCACCAGCGGCTACAACGTCGTCCCGCTCTTCGTGCTGATGACGCAGATCACCGGCGACCAGAAGTATCAGGACGCCGCCGTCCGTGCGGCAGACTATGTCTGGTCCACATGGGGCACGCGCGGTCTCTTCATTGGCGGCGCCAGCGACAACCCCAACATCACGGACAAAGAGGCCGGCATGTTGAGCCTGGAGGCCTACCTCGCCCTCTACGACGCCACCAAAGATCCCAGGTGGCTCGAACGCGCCAAGGCGGCCGGCAACTTCGCCGAAAGCTGGATCTGGATCTGGAACCTGCCCATGGCCGCTGACGCCGACAACGCGCAGCTGCATTGGAAGAAGGGCGTGCCTACGGTCGGCCTGCAGGACATCACCGCCGCCAACACCGGCAGCACCGACGAATATCTCGACTGGGCTGTGCCCTCTTACGCGCGTCTCTACAAGGACACTGGCGACCCGCACTATCTTGCTGTCGCCCGCGTACTCCTCAAGGACACCAAGTCGATGGTGGCGCTCCCCGGCCGGCAATATGACATGCGCGGCATCGGCTGGCAGCAGGAGAACTTCCGCCTTGGGCCAGGCCCCAACGGCCGTGGCGTCGGCTCACATCGCCACTGGCTGCCCTGGGTCTCCGCCAACCACCTGCACGGCATCGTCGGCCTGGATGACTACGATCCGGCGCTCTACCGGCAGCTCTCGGCCCGGTCCGCGAAATAGCCGCCCGGCCACATTGATACGGAGAGATCGCGCAGCCGCGGGTTACAGCCCCAACCCGCCATCGACGGTCATCAGTTGTCCTGTGATGAAGTGCGGCGCAATCGCGAAGAACTCGACAGCAGCGGCCACATCTTCCGCGGAGCCGTTGCGCCGCATCGGTGTCCGCTCCGCGAACTCCGCGTAGGCCTCGCCAATCTCACCCTGCACGATCATGCCCGGCGCAACGCAGTTCACGCTGATCTCCGGCGCCCAGGCCTTGGCCATCGTCTGCGACAGCATGTGCAGTGCGGCCTTCGAAGTGCAGTAGTGGCCATGCGTCGCCCATGGATGCACGCCGCCCAGCGATCCGATATTGATGATGCGCCCCGAGCTCTTGCGCAGGTGCGGCCACGCCGCCTGCGCCATCAGGAACGGCGCGCGCGTGTTGGTCGCGAACATGCGGTCCCACTGCTCGACCGTGATCGTCTCCAGCGCAGCCGACTCAAACAGGCCCGCATTGTTCACCAGGATGTCCAGCCTTCCAAACTCATCGACAACTGAAGCCACAGCTTCGCGGATATCGTCCGCATTTTGCAGGTCCGCGCGCACCGCGAGCGCCTCGACACCCAGCGCGGCAAGATCGCGCGCTGTTTGCTCAGCCTCCGGCTGCGACTCGCGAAATGTAATTGCCACGTCAGCGCCATTCGCCGCCAACCGCAGCGCGATCGCACGGCCGATCCGCCTGGCTGCGCCGGTTACCAGCGCAGTCTTGCCAGAGAGAGTCCCCGATGCCTCCCCCGATTCCGTAGCACCGTTCGCGGTAGCGGACGCCATCAAGAGCCCGCTACTGCTTGCCGCCGGTGTTCGGCGCGCCGGATGCTGGGCCAGATGTCTGCTTGCCGCTCGACGAGCTCTGAGGAATAGGTGTGCCATTCGCCGACAACTTCGGACGCACAGGCTCCTGCACGCCCGGCTTTACCGTAGATGCCTTGCCGGTTTCGTCGACGTACGTTGAGACTTGCTGACGCGGCCGCTGCATGGCAACAGTGATCTTCTGTTCCGGATCGCTGATTCTGAAATCCTCGGCATAGGTAGCAAAGCCGGTTGCAATCACCTGAACCCGCAATGAGCTGCCGGTGGGGATGACGTCGATCTTGGCCTTGCCATCGGGATCGGTCTTCATCTCCAGGAAGCCTTCATCCTTGCCGCTTGCGTCGACTGGGTGGAACACCACCGCAGCGTTGATGATCGGCTTCTGGTTATAGCCCCTGACGACCGTAATTTCGATGTTGGATGTCTGTGGCGGCGCCTTGTATTTCCGGCCATGGCGGCCTTCTTCCTTCGGCCCGCTGTCCTGCGCGTGGACGGCAGTTGCAACGAACGGCAGCAGCGCAATCACCAGGGTTACGAGGCTGGCAATGAGAGTTCGGCGGAGATTCCTGAACAACATGGCGCAATTCTACGCCAGACCTACATTCCGCCGCGAGGCCCCATCGATCCGCTTGAATCATCCACGGCGGACACCCGCCGACGCTGAGTCAACTTGCTTTATATCAATAGTTTGCTACGCCACCAAACCCCTTAGTGAGATTCACTCACATTTCACCGCCAGAACTTGACATCCCGCGCAGCCTTCACTATCGTTAGCAATCGTGGGATGTGAG
>DATCBR010000046.1:0-3758 GCA_036511765.1 Acidobacteriaceae bacterium
CGCAGCACGGTGCTCGCCTTCTTGCCCTTGCCTCCCGCCGGAGCCCACGACACTGCAAGCCGCGGAGCAAAATCCGCATGATCGCTGATCCGGTTCTGTCCCTCGTACCGCAGCCCATAGCTGAACGTAAGGTTCGGCTTCACACTCCAGTCGTCCTGGTAGAACAGCGCCGCATCAAACAAACTCACCGCCGCCGTCGGATTGCCCGTCGTCACGTCATACTCCGTCGGAGTTCCCGCCGCATACGCCGCCAACGTTGGATAAATGTAGTTACCGTTGTAGCCCGCCGTCGTCGAGTTCACCTCGTGCGTCAGCCGCAGCCGCGTCCCGAAGTTCAGCGCGTGCTTGCCCATCGTCCCATTCACATATTCCTGCAGCTCATACTTCTCCTGGTTGTCACGCACCGTCCCCTCGTTGTTGCCTCCGCCCGTAAACGCCCCTTGCACCGTCTCCGTCGCACTCGTCTCATTCGCCGTCTGGTTGTCGCTTTCGCGCGTGTACTGAAAACGAATCTGGTTCACCCAGCTCGGATTGAACACCTGGGTATCGCTCACCTGGAGCGTGTTCTCGTAGTTCGACACGTCATACGCCTGGCTCTGCAGGGCGAATCCCGACACCCCGCTATTGGTGTCCTTCTGCCGATCCAGCATGTACCGCACGCTCATCGTGTTCTTCGCACCCAGCTGAAAATCCAATCGCGGACTCACATCCAGCCGCGTCTGCGGATTCGCCACCGCCACCACATAGTTCTGCGGCTGCCCATTCGACCCCAGGATCTCCGCGTTGATGATTGCGTTCGACTGGTTGTTCCGCTGGAACACGCTCGTGAACCAGGAAGCACTCTTACCCAGCGAGCCGCTCACGTTCCCATTCATGAACGTTGTGTAGTACGAAGGCTCCGCCGTCACAAACGGGTTCAACGAGTTGAACGCCTTGTCATTGCCATCGATCATGAACGACCCATGCAGCTTCGACGTTCCAGGCTTGGTCAGAATCTCAATGCGTCCATAGCCCAGCTTGTCGAACTGCGCGGAAAACGGATTCCGATTAATCCGAATCTCCAGGATCGAACCCTTCGGCGGCAACTGCCCACCGGTGAACCCATCAATGTAAATCTGCCCGCCGTTCGGCCCCGCTGATGGCCCCGCCAGCGCCGTCAACTCATTCTGCAAATCATCCGGATCATCCGACAGAGCATCCAGATCCTTGCCCTTGATCACCAGCGCATTTGCATTCTCATCCGGGCTCGTGCTCACACCCTCCACGTCCGCCGACACTTCCACCTGGCTCTCGACCGAGATCTCCAGCTTCACCGACTCGCTCGTCGTCTTTCCGCCATACACCATCACGTCCGCCATCGTGGCCGTCGCAAATCCCTTCGCCGCCACCGTCAGCGTGTACCTCCCCGGAGCCAGCCGCGCAGCATCAAACACTCCTGCCGCATTACTCTTCAGCTTGCGCGCCGACCCACTCTCGCTCGACACCGTAACGTCGGCCTACGGCACCAGCGCCCCATCCGGATCCGCCACCGTCCCACGAATCGTTCCCGTCGCACACTGCCCACCCACCTGCGCCGATCCACTCGCCGCGCCGCACAACAGCAACACCACACCGAGAGCCAAACCAAACCCAAAAGTTCTCTTCGTCATTACAGCCTTCATAGTCATTGCACCTTCCTGATGCATCTCCAGAAGACCTCATCCCCGCTCCCCGTGCCGCCACATTGCGTAATGCTTTGTAACGCTTTGTCACGATCCCAGTGACCATTCATTACACCGTTTCCCCCCCAATCGCACGTCTCAGCGAGTTACCCTTAAGCGAGCAAGACCCCGAGCAGCAATCTGGGCAGCATCAAGCCAATGGAAGACATCCTCCTCATCGACGACGACGTAGAGCTCTGCGAGATGCTCACCGAGTATCTCGCCCGCTACGATCTCCATGTCCACGCCGTCCACCGTGGCGATACCGGCCTCGAAGCTGCGCGCTCCCGGTCCTGGCCCATGATCCTTCTCGACGTCATGCTCCCCGGCATCGACGGCTTCGAAGTCCTCAAGCGCATCCGCACCACCTCCTCCGACAGTGTCCTCCTCCTCACCGCGCGCGGCGAAGACGTCGACCGCATCGTCGGCCTCGAGATGGGTGCCGACGACTACCTCGCCAAGCCCTTCAATGCCCGCGAACTCCTCGCCCGCATCCGCGCCATCCGCCGCCGCACCGCCCCACCGCCCCACCCAACCGAATCCTCCGCGCTCATCGTCGAAGACCTCGTCCTCGATCCCGCCGCCCGCACCGTCCGCCAGGACAACACCCTCATCGATCTCACCGACGTCGAGTTCACTCTCCTCGAAGTCCTCATGCGCTCCCCCGGAAAAGTCGTCGAGCGCGAAGCCCTCGCCGAAGCCGTCCTCGGCCGAAAATTCAATCCCTTCGATCGCAGCCTCGACATGCACGTCAGCCGCCTCCGCCGTAAGCTCGCCACCGATCCTGCCAACGACGATCGCGTCAAGACCGTTCGCGGCACCGGCTACCAGCTCGTTCTTCGCCGTACCCTCGCCGGAGGCCGATCCTAAATGCGCGGCCTCTTCCTAAAAATCTTCGCCATATTCTGGCTCGCCCAAAGCCTCATCTTCATCATCTCCACCACGCTCATCGTGCGCCAACGCTTCGCCAGTCCCGACACCTTCACCGACGCGCTCGACAGCAACCTGCGCCACGACGCCTCCGCCGCGCTCGCCGACTTCACCAACGGCGGCTGCCCTGCCTTCCGCAACAACACCGCCCGGAACGAACCCTCCGGCTCCACCCTCCTCGACGCAACCGGTCACATTCTCTGCACCACATCGACCGCGCCCACCCTCTCCAACATCACCAACCTCCCCTCCACTCGTATCGACGGCCGCATGATCGACAACCATTGGGTCTGGATCATCCCCATCACCGCGGCCAACGGCACGCACTACCTCTACGTCTGGCATCAGCCGCCGTCCCGCAACCCGCACCCGCAGCGCCGCTGGAACCTCCTCCACTTCGCCTTCCCGCAACTCCCCGTAGCCATCGCCGTCGGTGGCCTCACCACCTTCGTGCTCGTTCTGCTCTTCACCCGTCCTATTGTCCGCATGCGTAAGGCCGCCCGCGCTCTCGCCAACGGCGACCTCAGCGTGCGCGTCGAGCAGTCTCCCCCCGCCGCCGCGCAATCCAACTCCGACGAATTCCAGGGCCTCGTCCACGACTTCAATCACATGGCCGAACGCCTGGAGTCTCTCGTCGACGCGCAAAAGCTTCTCCTCCGCGACGTCTCCCACGAACTGCGCTCGCCACTCTCCCGCCTCAGCGTTGCCCTCGAGCTCGCGCACGACGATGCTACCCCCGAGCTCGACGTCCACCTCGCGCGCATCGAGCGCGAAGCCGGCAAACTTAATCAGCTCATCGGCCAGCTTCTTACCCTCTCCTCCATGGAAGCGCGCGAGAACACCTCCGCCTTCCAGTCCGTCTCGCTCAACCAGCTCTGCCGCCAGCTCCTTCCTGACGCCGAGTACGAAGCCCGGCAACATTCCTGCAGAGTCTCGCTCATCGAAGACAATCAGTGCGTGATCCGTGGCAACGCCGACCTGCTCTATCGCGCCATCGAAAACGTCGTCCGCAACGCCATCCGCTATACTGACCCGCGCACCGAGGTAACTCTTCGCATCACCGAAACCACCGTCGCCGCGAGCCGCTTCGCCGCCATTGAAGTCGCTGATCAGGGCCCTGGCATCCCC
>DATCBR010000047.1:0-2919 GCA_036511765.1 Acidobacteriaceae bacterium
CCGAACCTTTGCCGTTGTGGATGTCCGTGGTTACGGAGTCGACGTTCGTCACCGCGTCATTGAGCTTGTTGTACATCTCGGCGTGGTCGTTCAAGAACTTGCCGATGGTGTTGTTGTCCGAGTTCAGCTTGGCTGTAAGGACCTGCACCTGGTCGGCGGCCCCCTCCAGCTTGTTATAGAGCGCGGGGTTGGTCAGCAACTGCCCAAAGGATCCTTTGCCGGACTGCAGGTCGCTGACGACATTGTTCAGCTTGGCGAGGATGACGTTGAGCTGCTCGATGGTGCCCTGGCTGGCCTTGACGACATCCGTGATGCTGGGCGTCTCCTGGGTCTTGAGCTCGTCCCCATCCTGCAGCATGGGGCCAACGGCATACTGGCTGTTGATGTCGACGACGGTATCGCCAAGCACGCCGACTGTAGTGAGGTCCGCGGTCGAATCCTTGTGCAAACCAATCTGGTACTTCGAGTCGATCTTCATCACCACCTGCACCGGCGTCAGCTTGCGCTCAGGGGTGTTGACCACGGTAATGGTCTTCACTGCGCCGATGGTGACACCCTGCAGGTTGACGGCGGCGCCTCCCTTGAGGCCGGCCGAGTTCTCAAAGTAGGTGGTGATGGTGAGCTTCTTCGAAAAGAGGCCCATGCCCGAGGCGCTGGTCATCAGGAAGAGCAGGGTCATCAGGATAACGACGGAGACGAGGACGATCACACCCACCTTCAGTTGCGACCATTTGACCTCCTGCTGGCTAGGCATACCCCTCCTCAATCTCTTCGACGCGGCTTCAGGGCGTGCCCCCGGCATCGTGGGCTTCTATCCCTAAAGGCTGACTCTGGCGCAACCGGCTGTGTTCAAGAGGGTACCACCAAGCGCCTGTTCGCGCTGCTCCCACGAGGCCATCTCCGGCAGATGTAACTCCATGTAAGGATGGATGCACGAACCCGGCGGCGGGTTCGGAAAAAGACTCCTCGGACGCAGGGAAAAGGACCAAAGCATGGTGGCAGGCCTGGGTACGGACCTGATTGAGATCGCGCGGATCGAGGAGAGCATCGCCCGCTTCGGCGATCGGTTCCTCACGAGGGTGTATACGCCGGGCGAGATCGCCTTCTGCAAGCGGAAGAAGAATGCTGCGGAGAGCTTTGCCGCCCGGTTCGCCGCCAAGGAGGCGGCCGCCAAAGCGCTGGGCACCGGCATCAGCCGCGGGGTGGGATGGCAGGAGATCGAGGTGGTGCGGCAGCAGGGTGAGCGGCCGGAGATCATCTTCCATGGACGCGCGGCGGCGCGAGCCAAGGCGATGGGCGTGCAGCACACAGCGCTGTCACTGACGCACAGCCGCGAGATGGCGATGGCCGTGGTGATTCTGGAGAGCTAGGTTCGAGGTTCATGGGGCGAGGTTCGAGGCGGGTGCGCGGGTTGAGTGCCTTCTCTCGTACCTTGAACCGCGAACCCTGAACCGCCTCGCGCCCGTCATGTGACTCCCGTACCCGTAGGGCAGGTCACGCTTCCGAGCAGGCAGTCCGATGAAGAGACCAGCGGGGCGAATGCCCTGCGGAACGGACCAGCCATGCAATCGATCGAACTCCAGGCATTTACGTATGAAGACCGTCACGACGTGCTGCCGGCGCTGATCGCGGCGCTGGGCCGGTGCGGCGGATGGATCCTCGACCGGCGGACGGTCTCTGCGACGCAATTGGAGTTCTCGGTGGAGATCCAACTGCGCGCTGCGCTGGATCTATACGGGGCGCTGGTGGGCGAAGGCATAGAACTGACGCGCGCCGGGCACGAAGGCCTGACCGAACTGTGCGCTCGGCGCAAGCATGTGCGGCACTCGGCGGAGCTGGGTCATGTGGTGGCGGTGCGGCTGGAGCTGAGCTTTCTGGACGATTTGACGTTGCACAATGTACTGAGCATGGGATCGGGAGTGGCGTGAGAACTGCGAACGACATTAGCGCGTAGAATCCTTGTGCGAGCGCGGAGTGATCAGCCTTCGCGCCCCAAAGGAGACCGTCTTCGTATGTCGTCCGCTTATCCGAATCAGCCTGCCTTTCTCGATCCAGCGATGGTGACGACCGCGCTGGAGCTGCCCGGCTATCGCATTGTGCGCAACTGCGGCGTGGTGCGCGGGATCGTGGTGCGCTCGCGCAACGTGTTTGCCAGCTTCGGCGCGGGCCTGCAGACCATGCTGGGCGGCAACATCACCATCCTGAGCGACCTGTGCGAGAAGACGCGGCAGGACGCCTTCGCCATGATGATGCAGCATGCGGCACAGCACGGCGCGAACGCGGTGATCTCGGCCCGCTATGACGCGAATGAGCTGATGCAGGGCGTGACCGAGGTGCTGGCGTACGGCACGGCGGTCGTGGTCGAGAAGATCAGCTGAAAATATCGAATTCCATCATGCGCTTTTCCTCGTATTAAGTGGACGAGGACTCTACCAATGCGCAAATGGGCGTCTGTTCCCATCATCGCCGGGGCATTTTTATTGGGATCATGGGCATTCGGCCAGTCTGCGCCGGCAAATGGAGCGCAGGCCGGTGCATCGGCGACGGTGAATGCCGCCGAGCTGCCCAGTGGGACGTCGTATCCATCAGGCAGGCTGACGCAGATGGCTGCACAACTGGCTCAGGCAGCTGGCTGCGACCGGACGGGTTGACCTTTCACTGCGTGTCGCTGATGTTTCTAGTGGAATCGTCGTACCAGATCATGGAGCCGAGCCGGATCCTGGGCGCACCGGAGTGGATGAAGAGCGGCACGCTGTGGGAGATCGATGCCAAGGTGGCCGGAGAGGACACGGCGGCGTTCGGCAAACTGACCCGCAAGGAGAGAGACCTGATGGTTCGCGCGCTGCTGGTTGACCGTCTCGGCCTGAAGGCGCACCAGGAGCGGCGGGAGATGGCCGTGTATGAACTTGTCATGGCCAA
>DATCBR010000048.1:0-6969 GCA_036511765.1 Acidobacteriaceae bacterium
GGTTGGCTTCGAGGCCGTGCTGGCGGTCGTAGAGATCGCGGTAGCGGCCGTTGAGGTTGTAGAGGGTCTGGTGGGTTCCGCGCTCGACGATGTGGCCTTGCTCAACGACGAGGATCTGATCCGCGCGGCGAATGGTCGAGAGACGGTGGGCGATGACGAAGGTGGTGCGGCCCTGCATGAGGTAGCTGAGGCCGTGCTGGATGAGCTCCTCGGATTCGGAGTCGAGGGAGCTGGTGGCCTCGTCGAGGATGAGGATGCGGGGGTCGGCTAAGATGGCGCGGGCGATGGAGAGACGCTGGCGCTGGCCGCCGGAGAGCTTGACGCCGCGCTCGCCGACGATGGTGTCGTAGGTCTCGGGGAAGCGCTCGGCGAACTCGTCTACTCTGGCGATCTTGCAGGCCTTCAAGAAGTCTTCTTCGGTGGCGGAGGGGCGGGAGAATTTTACGTTTTCGCGGATGGTTCCGTCGAAGAGGAAGGTTTCCTGCAGGACGACGCCGAGTTGCTGGCGGTAGCTGGAGAGCTTGGCGGCGGCGAGGTCATGGTTGTCGATGAGCACGGCGCCGGACTGCGCGGTGTGGAAGCCGCAGATGAGAGAGATGATGGTGGACTTGCCGGAGCCGCTGGAGCCGACGAGCGCGGTGACGGTGCCGGGGCGGGACTCGAAGCTGATGTTGTGCAGGACAGGCTTGTCGGGGACGTAGGAGAAGCCGACGTCGACGAAGCGAACGTCGCCGGCGAGAGGGCCGAGCTCGATGGAGCGGGCGGGATCGGCGTCCTCTTCGCGCTCGCCCATGATCTCGCGGGTGCGGTCGAGGCCGGCGAGGGCTTCGGTGAGTTGGGTGCCGATGGCGACGAGCTGGACGATGGGGGCGGTCATGAAGGCGAGGAACATGACGTAGGAGAAGTAGCTGCCGGCGGTGAGCTTGCCGAGGGCGTTGAGATGCGCTCCCATGAACATGACGACCGCGCCGACGATGCCCAGGATGACGGTGGAGGAGAGCGTCATGAGGGATTGCGCGGTGAGCGAGCTGATGACGTTCTGGAGGAGTCGGTCGACACCTCCCGCAAAGACTTTGGCTTCGCTGTCTTCGGCGTGGTAGCCCTTGACGACGCGGACGCCGCCGAGAGATTCGGTGAGACGGCCGGTGACCTCGGCGTTGATCTTGGCGCGCTCGCGGAAGATGGGGCGGATGGTCTTGAAGGCTCGCTGGAGGACGAGCGCGAAGGCGGTCATGATGACGAAGGCGAGCAGCGTCATGCTGACGGAGACGTACATGAGGTAGGTGAAGGCCAGGATGCCGGTGAGGACGCCGCCGACGAAGTCGACAATGCCGGTGCCGATGAGGTTGCGGACACCTTCGACGTCGTTCATGATGCGGGCGACGAGGGTGCCGGTGCGGGTCTCGTCATAGAAGGCTACGGAGAGCTTGCCGACGTGCTGCTGGACCTGCATGCGGAGGTCGGCGATGAGGCGCTGACCGGCCTTCGAGAGGAGCTGGGTGAGGGCGTAGGACGTGACGCCCTGAATGAGCGTGGCGATGAGGACAGCGCCGACGATCCAGGGAAGAAGCGCGTGACGGTGGTGGGTGAAGACCTGATCGATGAGCGGCTTGAACGAGGCCGGAAGCACCAGGGCGCAGGTGCGGTTGACGATCATCAGGAGGAAGCAGCCGGCGAGGAGGACGCGGCGCGGCTTGACGAGCGCCCAGATCTCGGGCCAGATGTCCTTGAATTTAGGCTTGGGACGTTTGGCGGTGAGGTCGGCGGTGGTGGCGCGACCGGTGCCGCGCGACGGTGAATCTGCCGCGCGCATGCGGACCGTGCCGCCCATGTTCGAAGTTCCGTGATGTGCCATTGAGGGTTAGTTTACCTTGGCCGGACTTAGACGAGGCGCGTACGCCGAGCTGCGATGAAGCTTCGCACGCAGAGGGCAACGTAGATGAGGCAGATCAGTGCGATGACAACCCGCTCTTCAAAACCCATGGGATTGATCGACATGGCCGTGCCCTTCGAGAGTTGGATGACCGCACGAATGCCGGTGGCGAGAAATCCAATCAGGCCGAGCGTCACCGCTATATGCATCCAGAGCATGCGCTTCTTCGGGTTCTCTGCGGTTGCAAAGAAGCCGCAGATGATCAGAAGAACGCCAATTCCTGCCGGATGCAGGGGCGCAGTTTCGACTCTGCCCATCCCTATCCAAAAGCCGAGACTCACCGCTGCAAGCAACGCTCCGAACCAAATCGTCAACTTAGCCAATCCCATTCTCCTATGTGTATCTCTTATTTATCTCTAAAGTCTTTTGCCCAGTGCACCTGGTGTATCGATAGTTAGCCTGCGGCCTTTATCTCTGCGAGTACGTCGTCAACCTTCCAATCGTTGGTGGGCCAGAAGGCGAAGACTTTGCCGTCCTTGTCGATGACGACGGTCGAGAGCGAGTGTTGCAGGGTTCCGTTCTGGCCGGGGGTTACGCCGACGTCGAAGTACTGCTCCATTTTGGGGAGCTCGGTGAGGGACGGAGCGGCAAACTCCCAGTGCTGGAAGGTCTCGTTCACGTAGTTGCCGGTGTAGGCAGCGCCGTAGCTGCGAAGGACTTTGGGAGTGTCGTAGGTGGGATCGAAGCTGACGCTGAGGAGGTGAGTGTCCTTGTAGAGCGCGGGGTTTGACTTCAGGGTCTTGTCGATGGTGGCGAAGTTGCGGCTCATGCGGGGACAGAAGTCCGAGAGCGGGCAGCGGGTGTAGATGAAGGTCATGAGGACGACCTTGCCGTGAAATTGCTGGAGGCCGATCTTGTGGCCGGACTGATTGAGCAGGGTGAAGTCTGGGACGACATCGCCTTTGGCGGGGACGTGGTAGTTGACGGCGGGCTTGTAGTCGGGGCGGGCCTGGGCGACGATCACTATTTCTCTGAGGCGCAGATTTTTGGGACCGGCGGCATCGTGGTCGGCGAGGAGCGTGGCGGTGATGATGTCGCCGGGATGCAGTTCGGAGAGCGCGGAGGGGTCTTCGAGGCGATAGGCCATGGTCATGGCCGGCATGAGACCGGGGATGTCGTCGTGCTTGAGTAGGATTTCGCCATTGGCGGGGTCGGTGCTGATGACGGTTCCGCGGATGGGATATTGCTTGGTGGTTGCGCTTGTGGTGGGCGAGTTTTCTGTGACGCGGCAACCGATTGCGGTGATGGACAGGGTGGTCATCGCCAGGAGCAATAGCACCGATGAAGCTCGAACGCGCATGAAGGAATCTCCTCGAGGCTCGTACGGGAGATGGTTGAGCCTATGACCATGATAAATGGGAGGCGTGGTGATGGCCTGGCTGATGGATGTCCACGACAGGTTGTTGGAGCGTGGTAGCATCGGCTTCGAACGGAGCGCACGAAAGCATGTCGCAGCCTTCAATTCCAGCTTCTGTGCGCAGCGACGGCGTGGCTAGCGACGGCGTAGCCGGGCCGTCGATCTTCTGGCTTGCGGCGGGGTTTCTGCTGGCCGGGCTGGGGACGGTGATGCTGGGGCCGATCATGCCGTCGCTGCTGCACGATTGGCGGCTCACGGACCAGCAGGGGGGACTGCTGCTAGCGGCAAAGTTTGTTGGATCGTTTCTTGGCGGCGTGTCAGTGCCGCGCCGGCTGCGGTTTGGTGTGCTGGGTGGGATGACCTTTGCGTGCGCGGGGTTTGGAGCGTTTGCGCTGAGCGGCGGGCTGATGAGTGGGGCAGCTTGCTTGTTCATCGGAGGATTTGGTTTAGGGCAGATTATTGCATCGACGAACATCGTGGTGGGGAGGCGATACCGCGAGCATACCGGTTCGGCGCTTGCGTCGGTGAACTTCTTCTGGAGCCTGGGTGCGGTCGCGTGCGGCCTGATTGCGGCGGCGGTGCTGCCACGGTTTCACCTGCGCGGACCTCTACTGACATTTGCCGGGATGTTTCTGGTGGTCGGACTGGGCGGATTTCTGAATCCTTCGCGGGGAGCGGCAGCGAAGGGTGAGGCGTCGACTGCTGATGCGGAGAGGCTTCCGGCGCGGGTGCTGATGTATTTTGCGGTGCTGCTGTTTTTGTACGGTGGGCTTGAGACCTGCATGACAGGGTGGCTGACGACGTATACGCTGCGATTTTCGGATGTGCGGCTGCTGGGTGGGCAGTCGGCGATTGTGCTACTGTGGTCGGCGTTGACGGCGGGGAGGGCGATTTCGTCGGCGGCGTTGCGCGTGATGCGGGAGGCGATGCTGCAGCGGATTGGGCTGGGGCTGTCGGCGGTGTTCATTGCGGCGCTGGTGACGACGCACCATGGGCCGCTGCTTTCGCTGTATTGCGTGCTGCTGGGGCTGAGCCTTGCGCCGTTTTTTCCGACGACGTTTGCGCTGTTGATGAAGAGGCGGCCCACTGCGCGCGAGGCCGGATTCATCCTTGCGGTATCGGGGCTGGGAGCGGCTTTGTTTCCGTGGATGATGGGATTCGTCTCGACGCAGAGTGGATCGCTGCGAACGGCGATGGTCGTTCCAATGGCGTTGGCGCTGCTGCTGCTCCTGCTGAGCATGATGAGCGGGAGGGTGAGGCTGAAGATGGCTGCGGCGTAGCGTGGCAGAAGTTGCGCAGGCGGGGGCGAAGTTTTGGAGAAGATTGGGTATAACGGTAGACGATGTCTTCTGCGAATCTCTCCGAGTTATTCGACGCGCTTGAAAACGGCGAGCAGTTGTTGCTGCCGAATGCGCGTGCTGCCCGAGACCTGAGGGCGGGGTTCGATGCCCGACGCCGGATGAGTGGAGTGTCCGCGTGGGATGCGCCGGCGGTGCTCAGTTGGTCGCAGTGGACGAACTCTCAGTGGAGCGAGTTGATTGTTGCGGGAGTGGAGAGTTGCCTGCTGCTGAACGCTGCGCAGGAGCAGAGCTTGTGGCGGGAGTTGATTGCGGAGGACGCGTCGAGCAACTCGTTCGGTTCGGCTGACTCGCTGGCGGAACTCGCTGGCTCTGCGTGGAAACTTGCCGGCAGCTATAACGCCACGCATCGGTTGCGTGAATTTGGGGGCGGCTACGATAGCCACGTCTTCGCTGGCTGGGCTGAGGAGTTTTCGAAGCGGTGTGATGCGCGAGGATATCTTTCGGCGGCGCTATTGGACGCGGCGTTGCTGGTGCATTTGAGGACAGGAGCGATCGCCGTGCCGGACGTGCTCACGCTGGTGGGATTCAGCGAGTTGCAGCCTTCGCAGGAAGCACTGCTGGAAGGGCTTCGAGCGTCCGGAACGCAGGTGCTTGAGCGAAGCCTTGAGGCTGCAAAAGATGATGAGCCGCTGCGGGCTTTGGTTGTCACTGCCAATGAACGCGAAGAGCTGTTGTTTGCGGCGCGGTGGATTCGGGTGTTTCTGGAGGAGCGGCGCGCGAAGATGCCCGGTGCACGCGTGGCGGTCTTGCTGCCGAATCTGTCGGAAGAGCGCGCAGAGTTGGAAGGCGTGCTGCGGGAGACGCTCGCGCCGGAACTGCAGTCGATTGATGAGGATGTTTCATCGACGCCGTGGGAGTTTTCAGGTGGGGTACCACTGTCGTCGCTGACGATGATCGCCGATGCGATGGAGCTGGCGCGCTGGGTGGAGAGGCCGTTGCCGTTGAAGCGGGTGAGTTTCCTGCTGCTATCGGCCTATGTGGGACACAATGGCGCACCAGGTGGAGACCGCGATGCGATTGCTCGCTTCGATGCGGGCAAGTTGAGGCGCTTGCTGCTGTTGCGTTCGGAGATCGAGATTGCGTCGGTGCTGGAGCTGGCGGATCAGGCAACGGCGGAGAGGGACGACGCGCCCACCGCGCTGGGGTGGCTGGCGAGGGTGCAGGAGTTCGCGCGGGGCGTGGGCGATCGAGGCAGACCGCGCAGCTTTGCAGAGTGGATGGAGTTTGTGCGAGGTTTGACGCAGGCGGCGAACTGGCCTGGAGACCGCGCACTGACGGCGTCGGAGTTCGAGGCGACGCACGCCTGGGAAAGCACGCTCGACCTAGTGTCCACGCTGGATTTCAGCGGAAGGAGGGTGGCGTTTGCGACGGCGCTGCAGGCTTTGGAATTGCAGGCACAAACAACGATCTTCGCGACACCGGCAACGGGAGCTCCAGTGCAGGTGATAAGTCTTGCCGAGGCAGAGGGTTCGGACTTCGATGCGGTTATCTTTCTGCATGCCACGGATGCGAACTGGCCAGCGTCGGAGCGTGCGAATCCACTTCTTTCGTGGGGATTGCAGAGCGCTCTGGCTATGCCGGGGAGTAATCCACTGCAGGCTGCGTTGAGGAGCCGGAGATATACGGAGGACCTGCTGAGGCGGTCTGGAAGCGTGCTGTTTACGTGCTCTGCGGAAGATGAGAGTGGCAAGCTGCGACCTTCGCCACTGCTGGCAGAGATGGGAATCAAGCAGGTGGAGGCGGGCGGGCTTGTCGGACCTACGCTGCGTGCAGAGCCTGTCGCGGTGGAGAAGGTGATCGACGAAGATGAACTCACTGCGCTGCCGTCGCATGAGGTGGCCGGCGGAGCAAGGGTACTGAAGCTGCAAGCGGCATGCGGGTTTCTGGCGTTTGCGGAGTTGCGTCTGCGCGCAACTGAGCCGGAGTCCGGGGATATGGGACTGGATGCACGCGAGAGCGGAAGCATGCTTCATCGGACACTGCAATATTTCTGGAAGACGGTAGAGACGCAGGACGCGCTTCGATTGATGAGTTGGATCGAGAGAGAACGGATCCTGGAGAGAGCGCTGGATGAAGCGATGTCTCGAAGGTTGAAGGTGCGTGATGGATGGGACCGCGCGTACATGACGCTGCAGAAGGAACGGCTGCGCTCGCTGTTGCAGCAATGGCTGGAAGAGGAGCTGCGGCGAGGACCGTTCGCGGTGCTGGCCGTGGAGAAGGATGAGATCGTCACCGTGGGGCCGCTGACACTCAAGGTGCGGATGGATCGGATTGACAAGGTTGGGGAAGGGGTCTTCTTTGTCGACTACAAGACAGGC
>DATCBR010000049.1:0-8393 GCA_036511765.1 Acidobacteriaceae bacterium
GCGATCTCGCCGGAGACCTGGTGCTGGCCATGGCCGTCGGTGGGCGCGCCAATGAAGACGCTCGCAATCACCAGCGGCCGGTAGAGCCGCACCGCGCGCACCGCGTCGTACAGCACGCGGTCATGCGTCCACTTCGCGAACGCCTCTTCCTTCGTCTTTGAGAAGCCGAAGTCGACCTCGGTCCCGAAGAACTGGTCGACACCCATGTAGCGGTCGGCGGCCAGCAACTCCTGCGTGCGGATCAGTCCGAGCGCGTCTTCAAAGTCGCCGGACATCAGGTTCTGCCCACCTTCGCCGCGCGTCAGCGTCAGCATGGCCACGCGCGCGCCTTGCCCACGCGAGAGGTACGTCAGCATGCCGCCGTCCTCGTCATCCGGGTGCGCGACGATCAGCATGAACGACGCCCGCGTGCGCAGCTTGCGCAGCAACTGCTCCAGCGCCGGCGCGCCGTGGTTGATCGGCAGTGTGTCGGCCACGTCCGGCGCGGAGACGCGCTCGCCCGCGAGGTTTGCCGGGTCATCCAGCTTCGGCATCTGCTGGGCGGAGAGTCCTAACGATGTCGCAAACGCTGCCAGTAACCCAGCGAGCGGGGCGACAGCGAAGAGCTTCCGAGCGATGGGCTTCATGCGCATGGCAGGCACACAGACTTTGAGGGTCTCGACGGACCGGACGATGCAAAACTCCAGCCTGAACTCATTGAAAAAGATTCTCTCACGCCGCTTGGCTCGAATCCGCGGGTGCCGCGCCCGCGGCTTATAATGAGCAGGTTATGGTCAAGGATGGATACTTGTATGCGCTCGGGCTGGGCGTGGTCGCAGCCTTTGTATGGACACTGACGCATACAGCCGGATGGGCGGTTCCGCCCGTGCTGCTCGCGCTCTTCTTTCTCTGGTTCTTTCGCGATCCGGAGCGGAAGATTCCTTCCGGCCCCAATGAGATCGTCTCGCCCGCCGACGGCGTCGTCACCGAGGCCGACTGGATCGAGACCGCATCCGGCAGCCGCCTGCGCCTCAGCATCTTCCTCAATGTATTCGACGTGCATGTCAACCGCTCTCCCGTCGCCGGCACGGTAAAAGTGGTGGAGCATCGCGCCGGCGCATTCCTCAACGCCATGAAGCCGGAGTCTGGCCTGCTGAATGAGCAGACGCTGGTGGTCATCGACGCCGGCGGATACGAGATCAGCTACAAACAGATCGCCGGGCTGCTGGCGCGGCGCATCGTCTGCACCGTCAAGCCGGGCGACCGGCTGGAGCGCGGTCAGCGTGTCGGCCTCATCAAGTTCGGTTCGCGGACCGATGTCCTGATGCCCGCCGACGCCATACCCAGGGTCAAGCGCGGTGAGCGCGTGCGCGGCGGCTCCAGTGTGCTGGCGGTCCTGCCGCAGGCTGCGGACGCGAACCGGCAGACGGCGGAGGCATCGGTCCGCTCATGAGCGCAGAGCAGGCGGCCACGCAGGAGCAACGCCCGCAGACCGTGCGGTCCCGGCGCCGTCCCAGCCGTGGCATGTACATCCTGCCGTCGCTGTTTACGGCGGGAAACATCGCCGCGGGCTTCTATGCCATCACGCAGAGCGTTCAGGGCCTCAGCACCGCCGACCCGGCTTTCTTCGATCACGCCGGGCTGGCCATTGGCCTCGCCGCGCTGCTCGATGGCGTCGACGGTTTCGTCGCGCGGCTCACCAATACCGCCAGCGACTTTGGCAGAGAGCTTGACTCGCTCGCCGACGTCATCACCTTCGGTGTAGCCCCCAGCCTGCTTGCCTACCTTTGGGGATTCCGCATGTTGTCCACCGCGGCCGATCCTGCGCTGCGCGACAACATCGTGCATGGCGGCGTCTGCGTGTGCTTTCTTTTCTTAATCTGCGGAGCCAGCCGCCTCGCCCGCTTCAATATCAGCGTCAATCCGCAGCCGCGAAACCCGGGCAAGCCGGGCACCAAATTCTTTGTCGGGATGCCCATCCCTGCTGGGGCCGGGGTCATCGCCGCCGTGGTGCACTGCTTCAACGGCGTCCCCATCGCCAACGCATGGATCGCGCTGGCATGGCTCTCGCTCGTCCTGTTCACCGGCTACCTGATGGTGAGCAACTGGCGTTTTTGGAGCGCCAAAGAACTTACCGAAGGGCGTCGCCAGCCCTTCCAGATCGTCGCGCTGTTGGCGCTGATCGGCGCGCTCATCGTCTGGAACTCGCAGATCATGTTGATGGTGATCGCCATCGGCTATATGCTCTCCGGCCTGCTGGCGCGGCTGGCCTACTCGTGGGGCCGCCGGCGGCGTCACGCGGTGTAAAAAGCCTGCGCCACTGTACCTGGAGAAGCAACGCCGCAGGCTCCGGCAGCTAAGTCTTCGCCTCGCCAAACCGCGCGTGCAGCAGATACTCCACGTTCCCCTCCGCGCCTGTAATCGGCGACTCGATCACCTCAATCTCCATACCGCCCAATTCCTCCGCGCAGCCGCGCACGCGCTCAATGGCAATCTGCCGTGCTGCCTCGTTACGCACGATTCCGCCTTTGCCCACGTGTTCGCGTCCCGCCTCGAACTGCGGCTTGACCAGGACCACGGCCTCGCCGGACCACATCCCGCCGTCGCGCGCCAGTGCAACCAGAACCGCCGGCAGCACCAGCGTCGCGGAGATGAACGAGACATCCATCGCTAGGAAACTGACTGGCCCTCCTGACAACTGAGAGCTGGCAGAGGACAATTCGCCCGCCTTCAGCAGCCGCGCGTTGCAGCGCTCCATCATCGTCACTCGAGCATCCGCGCGCAGCTTATGCGCGATCTGGCCGTATCCGGTATCGATCGCCAGCACGCTCGCCGCGGAATGTTGCAGCATGCAATCGGTGAAGCCGCCCGTCGAAGCGCCTACGTCCACGCACGCGCGCCCCTCCAGCCCGATCTGCCAATGCTCAATCGCGCGTTCCATCTTCAGCCCTCCCCGGCCCACGTATCGCATGTCCTCGCCCAGCACCCGCAATGTGGCGTCCTCCGCCACCGCTGCGCCTGGCTTCTCGACCTTCTGCTCGGCCACCAGCACGCGTCCCGCCAGAATCAGCGCCTGCGCCCGCTCGCGCGACACCGCCAGTCCACGCTCCACCAGCGCCTTGTCCAGCCGTATCTTCATCTCTTCCAGACTAGACGCAACCCGTGTCGGATCAAGTACACTTGCAGCACGCAAACCGGCCTCAGCTCTGCATCTCACGGTCAGCACATGGAAATGGCCTTTGGGCCCGCCTCTTTGCCCGGGCTACCCAGCCAATCCAAACCCAGCATCGTATCGTTCTATGAACAGAGACACCGTTGCCGTGACCCCGACCGCGACCGCCCCCGAGGACGACGCATTCCTGCTCACGCGGGTGCACGCGGGTGAAGAGTCGGCGATGGCTTTGCTGTATGACCGGTATTCGCGGCTAGTCTACTCTGTAGCGTTGCGGGTGTTGCGCGACGTGCCTTCGGCAGAGGACGTGATGCAGGAGGTGCTGATGCAGGTATGGCGAACTCCATCGAGCTTTGCCTCGGCGCGCGGCTCCCTCGGCGGTTGGCTCGCCGTGGTGGCGCGCAACCGCTCCATCGACCTGTTGCGCCGCCGCCGGCCCACCGATTCGGTCGACGACGTCGTTCTTGCCTCCTCCTTCAATCTCGCTGATGAGGCCGAGCGTTCCGTGATGATGAAGCGCGCCCGCGGCGCAATGCAGCAGTTGCCACGCGAGCAGCAGAAGACCCTGGAGATGGCCTTCTTCGATGGCCTCACCCATAGCGAGATCGCAGAGATGACCGGCGATCCGCTCGGCACCGTCAAGACCCGCATCCGCAGCGCGCTGCTCTCGCTGAGAAAGGCCTTCCAGTCATAATGACTCCGGACCGCAGCAAGGCCTTTCTCGTCGCTTCGAACGGGCATCCCGATCCCGCGGACCTCACGCTCCACGCCATGCGGCTTGTGAATGGCGATCAGGCCGCGGCGATCGCGGACCATCTCGCGCATTGCGCCGAATGCACCGCCGAGCTGGGCCGCATCCATGGCGACCTCGTGCTGGCCGTTCTCACCACCGGCCTCGAAACGCCCGCCGCCTCTGCCCGCGAGCGTCTGCTCGGCCAGGTTGCGCGCGAGAAGAAGCTCGCGCCTGCTGCTCCTAAAATGCCGGAGCAAAGTGAATCTGTACAGCCGCAGGCCCGGCCTATCCCAAGCTTCGGCCATTCCGGCTCAGTGCTCTCCATCGACGAGCACAAGCCGAATCTGAAGCGCGGCACCAGGCTCATCGTCCTCACCGGCCTTGGCTGGGCCGCTGCCGCGGCGCTCTGCCTCACCTCCGGCCTGCTGCTGCGTGATCGCCAGAACCTGCGCCGCGACCTCGCCGCTCAGCAAAGCCAGATCGGCCGCCTTGACGCCGACGCCGCCCAGGCCCATCAGCTGATGGATGCCCTCACTGACCCCGGTGCCATGCGCGTCTCCATGCGCATGCCCGCGACCCCCAAGCCGCAAGGCGTGCCCTCCGGCGGCGTCACCTACAATCCGCAAAAAGGCACGCTGATCTTCCTCGCCAGCAACATGGGCGCGCTGGAGCAGTACAAGGCCTACGAGCTTTGGATCATCCCGGCGGACAACTCCGCCCCCATCCCTGCCGGCACCTTCCACCCGGACCGGCAGGGCAACGCCTCTGTTGTCATGCCGGACCTGCCCAAAGGGATTCCCGCCAAGGCCTTCGGCGTCACAATTGAGCCGGATGGCGGAACTCAAACACCCACTATGCCCTTGGTAATGTTCGGCAACTGAGAGTTGAGTTCGCAGTTCTCCCGGTCTCAGTCGCCTGCATTGGCACTGGTTCTCGATACACCTCAAGAACAGGCAATCGACAACTCACAACTGACAGATGCACGCCGCTACGGAGAAGACGTGCGCACGCTAATGCCGTAGCCCTGCAGGGGGATGGTCCTGGCTACCTTGTCTGTGTCGGTTTCAATCACAGTCATTACCTGCGAGTCGTGGCACACCACATAGACCTTCCCCGTGGGCGAGGAGTTCGACGAAGCAATCCACGCGGGATGCCCATTGATCGGGACCGTCGCCGTTACCGTGTTGGTCGTAAGATTCACCACGGAAACCGTGCACCCCGTCGATACGCCCGGGACCGCCACACCCGTGGAAGAGCATGGCAGGTTGGCATCGCCTGCGTTGGCAATGTATGCGCGTGAGCCGTCGTCCAGCACCGTCACCATAAATGGATGGAGGCCCAGCGGCACCGTCGCCACCACCTGGCCAAAGCTCGTCGCATCAACCGGGTTCGACGCATTGCAGTTCGGATTGACGGTCAGAGTCGTTGCGGTGCACAGCGGGATGCTGATGATGGAGAGCGATCCGGCTGTAATACCGTTGCCCTGGTTGACCACCACCAGTTCGTTGAGCGCGTTGGCCAGGTCCGCCCACACCGGACTCACGCCCACCGGAATGGTATTAACCGGTGTGTCCAGCGCGTTGGTCTGCGAGTTGATGACCGAAACCGTGCCGTCTGTCTGGTTTACGATGAAGACCCGCTTCGTGTCCTGCGTTATCACGCCATAAATCGGTCCGCGTCCTACCGGCAGCGCCGTCGAGACGGCACTCGCGTTCGTCTCAATGGCCAGGGCCTGTCCCGCACCGCCCGTCGTCGACCGCGTCAACTCATAAATACGCGGACTCGCATTGTTGCCGACCATGTAGACGGGGGTGTAACCGGTCGCCACGGGCAGTTCCTGTTTCAGCGCCGCCGGAGAGCCAGTCAGCTCGTCAACCGCGCTCACGCCAGGATCGGAGATGTAGGTGGCAATATTGTTGGAAAACAGGCTGGCCGGGTTCGCGCCCGCGGGCAGCGTCGACTCCAGGACATCGCTCGAAAGCAACGTGGTGGTGACCAGAAAGGAGGTGACCGTCTTGTCGCTGTTCAACGTATACCCGAAGGTTCCGGATGTATTCAGCGCCAGATAATACGGATTCACGCCCAGATTGGTATTCACCAGCACCGTGTCGCCGGCAAAATCAACCATCGTCAGCAGTCCGTTTGAAGTCGGACTCGCGCTGGATACAGCGATCGCAAACTTCTGCGGCTGTCCCGCTGGACCCACCAGCCCGACGGTCGCAACCACCGGCCGATACGCATTGCCGCAGCTGGACAACGTTGCCACACACGCAGCCAGCCCTGCCGCAGCTACCCAACGCACCGCTCTCCGGCCAACGCCGCCCCGGAGCACCTTACCTGTCTGCTCGATACCCGCTAAGTGCAAACCTTCTCCCGCAGCACTGCCCAAAACTAGCTATGCTCAAAGCCTGATTGTAAATCAACCGGATGGCCGCCCGCTGGTGCGGGGGGCTTCCCGTTGGACGCGCCACGCCGCCGAATGCAACCGCCAGCTGAGAGCTACGCTCAAGGTCACAACCCCACCCTCCCGTGCAGCCACCCCACGTCCAGGTGCAGCTTCAGCAAGGTGTAGCTCAACATCTCGTGCAGATACCGCTGGCTCAGGTCCCACGCATCCACGTGTCCCACGGTCATGCGCGGCGAGGTATACACCTGCAATCCCGCCGCTTCGCACTCCTTTTGGATCCGGAACAGGTGCGTCCCATCGCTCACCACCACAATGCGGTCAAAGTGGCGCTGCCGCGCAATCGCGGCCAGGTCCATCACCTGCTCCTCCGTATCGATCGAGCGTGTCTCCGCGATAATTTGGCTATACGGGATCCCATTCGCCAGCAGGTAATCCCTGCCCACCGCGCCTTCCGTCCTGCCTCCATCGCCGGCCGCGCCCCCGCCCAGCGTAATCACCACCGGCGCCATCTTCTCGCGGTAGAGCTCCACGGCGTGGTCCAGCCGCGCATGCAGCACAGGTGAGGGATGCCCACCATACTCCGCCGCGCCAAAGACCGCAATCGCGGCCGCCGGCCGCGCCTCGTCGCGCACGGCCACCCCTTTGATCTGCGTGTACAGCCAGCCGAACCACACCGCGCCCGCCAGCGTTGCAGACAGAAGCACCGACGCCAGCAGCCGCCGCAGGATGCCGCCGGCCTTCGATCCGCGATTGGAAGAGCGCGCCACAGCAAGAAGCCTAAACGATCTTCCGTCCTTCCGTCTCATCGGCGGTATGCTATTCACTGCAACGCGGAGAAACTTCCTCCCCGCGCCGCGCCCAGCACCTTAGGAGAAGTTTTTTTGACGGCCGAAATCCTCGTTATCCATCCCCAGGAACCCGAGCCCGAGCGCATCGCCCAGGTCGTCGACTCTCTCAACGCCGGCGCAGTCGCTGCGCTGCCAACGGACACCTTCTACGGCCTCGCCGTCGATCCCGTCAATCTCCGCGCCGTCGAGCGCATCTACGAGATCAAGACCCGCGCCCGCCATAAACCCCTCTCGCTCCTCATCGCCGAGACCGCGCAGGCCTACCACCTCGCCCGCGACATCGACTCCGCCTTCGACCGCCTCGCCGAGCGCTTCTGGCCCGGCCCGCTCACCATCGTCGTCAAAGCCGGTGCGCGTCTGCCCCTCCGCGTCACCGCCAATACCGGCAACGTCGCCCTGCGTGTCCCGGAGTCGCCCATCGCCCGCGCCGTCGTGCAAAAGCTCGGCCTGCCCATCACCGCCACCTCCGCGAACCTCGCCGGCATGCCGGAGTGCACCGACGCGCACTTCGTCCGCGCCCAGCTCGCCGGCATGATCCCCCTCATCGTCGATGGCGGTATTACCCCGCGCTCCCTGCCCACCACCATCGTCGACCTCTCCGGCGGCGGCAACTCCTGGATGATCCTCCGCGAAGGCGCCATCCCCACCCACGAGATCGCCCTCACCCTCCAGCATTAATGGCTCGGTACTACATCCTCTTGGGTGCCCCATTCATCGTGCGTCTTCTGCGCGATGTGTGCGGGTCCCTTTACCAGGGACATAACGGCTGTTTATCGTGGTTCGGGCAGGTTCCCAACTTATGAATCGACGTCATTTCCTTTGGACTTCTCTCGCTGCCACTGCGGCAGGCCCCATGGATGCTGCCCAAACTCCGCCTATGGCGCTTGAAGGACGTTCAGGGGCAGATCCGCTGGTCACCGTGCTGCTGGTGGATACGGACCGCGCTTCTGTACCGATCAGTGAGAACATCTATGGGCAGTTCCTCGAACATATCAACCATTCGGTAGAAGATGGCCTCTTCGCGGAGCAGATTCGCGGGGCCGGTTTCGAAGGCGAAGATTTCAAGACGTACTGGCAGCCATTCGCGGACCATGGCGATGTACAACTTGCCGAGGTGGCATTCCATAACGGCAGTCGCTGCGTGCGGCTCCATGTCGATGGCGGACACGCGGGGATTCGGCAGGGGCGCGTGTTCCTGGAGAACGGCGTAAAGTACGACGGCTGGCTGTGGATGAAGCCTGAGAGCGGCTCGGC
>DATCBR010000050.1:0-8070 GCA_036511765.1 Acidobacteriaceae bacterium
GGATGCCACGGAAACCCCTTGATGTAGTCCGCCGGATCGTCGTTGCGAAAATCATCCAGCAGCAGGAACGGATCGAACTCCTTGGTCTTGCCAAACCCGAACGCCCGCTCCAGCCGCACACCCGCACCCTCCAGCGTCGGCTTGGTGTTGATCATCTCCTTCACTGCCCGCAGTGACATACTTCCTCCTCTTCTGACTTCAAGCAATACCCTGCTCAATGGCCATCACCTCAGCTCCTGTCATGCTGGGCCGTAGGCGAAGAATCCCCGCGTTTGAATCTTCGCGGCGGCAAAGATTCCCCTCCGCGCTGTGCCTTTCCCAGTTCCTAGTCCCCAGCAACTAGTCCCTGTCTTACGCCGCCTTCACAAACTGCGCATCGATTGTGATCGTCACCTCATCGCCCACCAGCACCCCGCCGGTCTCGAGCGCCGCATTCCACGTCAACCCAAACTCCTTGCGGCTGATCTTGGTCGTCGCCTCCACCGCAACACGTGTGTTGCCCCATGGGTCCTTGCCCGGCCCGCTCGGCCCGGATACGTCGAACGCGACCGTCTTCGTCACGCCCTTGATGGTCAGTTCGCCCTCAACCGTCTCATCCTTCGGCAACACCTTGAAGCTCTTGAACGTCATCGCGGGAAACTTTTCCACGTCAAAGAAGTCCGCGCTCTTCAGATGCACATCGCGCTGCGCATCGCCCGTCACAATTGACGTCACGTCAACGGACGCCTCAATGCTCGCCGCCGCCGGATCTGCCTCGTCGTAGTTCAGCACTCCCGTCGCCTTCCCGAACGTGCCCTTCACGTTCGAGATCATCATGTGCTTTACCTTGAACTCCACTACCGAGTGCGCCGGATCCAGATTCCATGTGCTCATCGCCATTCTCCTTGTCTTGTTTTGTCATTCCGCCCCGCTGGCTCAGAATCTCTGTACTGGGCTTGTTGCGGCCCGAGCCTCTTTCCTTCACACCATCTGATGCTCTAACTTGATATTCGTTGCAACGAATAATTTACCACAACCGAACCAATCTGTTGTAAATGCCGCCATCCCGAGGCGAAGCTGCCGGCGCTTGCCCTCAGCGTAGTCCAGGGATCCCCGCATTTGTCTCTGGTGCCCCATTCATGGGCGAGTGTCAGCTCGCACATGGGGACGAGCTCATCGCGTCGCGGATTCTCCCCGCGCCGCCTTCAGCAACTCCACCAGCTCCGTCAGCCGCTTCGCCCCCAGATGCCCCAGTTGCCCCCGATGCGCCCGACGCACGGGACCATCCATGCCCCTCAATAACTTCAGCCCCTCAGGCGCGATCCGCGCCATCACCACCCGCCTATCGCGCTCGTCCCGCCACCGCTCGATCAGCCCCCGCCGCTCCAGGCGATCCAGCAGGCGCGTAATGTCCGGGTCGCGCGTAATCATGCGGTCGCCAATCTCCCCGCACGCCAGGCCATCAGGCGCACCCCGCAGAATCCGCAGCACGTTGTACTGGTTCGAGGACAGCTCTTCGTCCTTCAACACCCCAATCAGCCGTCGCCCCAACACATCCGCCGTCCGCACCAGCTGAAGATAGGCCACCTCTTCCGCGCACTCCACCCGCTTCATGGCCCTCCCATGTCTCGCTCTCTTCGCAGTCTTCACATTTCCATATTACTCGTTATAACGAATATTGTCTATACGGATAATCCCCACGCACCCATCCAGACCTTACATCGCCCGCACCATATACAGTTAAGCCATCCGAATGGCCCTCCAAACGCCTGCCCGAGCTCTTCGCAAAGTCGCCCTGCTTTGCGCTGCTCTCCCATGCGCTCAGTCCCTTCCCGCCCAGCTTTCCGCCAACGCTCCGCAAGCGCCGCAGGCCAACCCCGGACGCCCCACCGTCTCCACCCCCGCAACCCTCACGCCCGTCGGCTATCTGCAGTTTGAGAACGGCGGCCTCTACGCCGCCAGCTCGCCCAACGCCAGCGCCTCCTTCGGGATCAACCAGGTCACCAAACTCGCCGTCGTCTCCCGCCTGCAGCTGCTGCTCGTCTCTCAGCCCTTCGGCTACGGCTCCGGAACCTCCGGCGGCGAGCTCTCCGGCAGCCACCCCGGCGACATCCTAACCGGCGCGCAAGCCGTCGCCCTCCCCGGCCGCGGATACCGCCCCACCGTCAGCCTCTCCTACCTCGGCCGCGTCTATCAGGGCTCAGCGCCCGACGTCGACATCGGCTCCGCCAGCCAGACCGCCCTGCTGCTCGTTAGCGACGACCTCGCCGGCCTCCACTTCGACATCAACGCCATCGTCGCCGAGCAGCCCGGCGATCGCATCCGCCGCGCCCAGTTCGGCCAGACCCTCTCCGTCTCCCGCGCGCTTGGCCGCTACACCATCGCCGGCGAACTCTGGCACTTCACCCAGCCCCTCACCGGCGGCAACTGCGCCGGCAGCCTCTGGGCGCTCTCCTACAACCTCCGCCCCAACCTTGTCCTCGACACCGGCCTCAACCGCGGTCTCACCTCAACCTCCACGCAGTGGGAGGGCTTCGCCGGCTTTACCTACCTCCTGCCGCACCGCCTCTGGAAGTCTCGTGACTCGCCATCGCACACCCCCGCGCGCCAGCCTTTCATCCACAGCACATTGCGCACGCCGGACCCGGCAATTTAACTCTTCTCCCCGCTCGCCGGGTGCAGCACGCCGATCACCGCGCCGTACAGCTTATTGCGCATCTCGAAGCGGTCGCTCGCTCGCGTTACATACCGCACCAGCACGTCGATGCCCGACGCAGCCGGTCGCGGATCAACGCTCGGCTTTGCAGAAAACTGGCTCAGCCCATGTACCTTGATTGCGCTCTGCCACTCCGCCTCCGCCAGCTTGGTGTCACGCTCAGTCTCCTTCACCACCACGCTCTCAATTGCTGCCAGAGTCTTCTGCTGGTCCACGCCGGACGGCACATTCACCGTAATCTCGTCCCACATCCACTGCCCTGCGGTCGAAAAATTGAAGAACTGCCCCGTCACCGCGAAGCTGTTGATCAGCGTCACCCTTCGCCCCGTCGGATGCCCCGTGTCCGTCCAGTTGCCGGTCTCCAGCAGCGCCGTGCGGAAGACGCCCAGCTCCAGCACCTCACCCGCCACACCGTTGATCTCAACCCAGTCGCCCACTCGGATGCCGTTCTTCCCCATCAGAACAAACCATCCGAAGAACGCCAGAATGAAGTCCTGAAACACCACCGTCAGCCCAGCCGCGCCCAGTCCCAGGATCGTCGGCATCTGGCTCGGCGCGCCGAACACCGCCAGCAACACCAGCGACAGCGTCACCAACTGGATCGCCAGCCCCACAATCGTGCGCAGAGTATGCACGCTGCGATGGTCGATCTTCATCCGGTCCAGCAGCGCCATCACGCCCAGCCACGCCAGCACGCCCAGCAGCACAATTGCCGCTACGCCTGCCAGCGACTGCAGGATCAAATGCGCCATAATCCGGTGCTGCAACTCCACCTGCGCCGTCCATTTCGCATAGGCGGCGGAGAGCTCCTGCTCCGTCGCAATCCTGTCGTCCAGGATCGAGTGGATCCGCGCCAGTTGATGCGCCTGCCCCATGCGTGCGAGCTTCGCCTTCGCTCTACCCGGCTCCGCCTGCTCCGTCGTACTCGCCACATCTGTACCTGTCGCGCCAACCCCCGCATCGCCATCTTTGATGGCAGCCGACACCGCATTCACCTGGCTGTCCACCGCCGCGTGCTGCTGCTGTAGGGAGGCACGGTCCGCGTCAATCTCCGCCTTCGCCTGCTGGATCAAAGCCCTGCGGTTCCTCTGGGCGAACCACGCGCCAATCCGCCCTGCCAGCGTCCCATACCGTTTTGCCGATACCACCGCAATCTCGCCGCCGTTCAGTTGCGGGTCGTACTTCTTCATCCCCTCTTCGCGCGCCGCCAGCTCCTGCTGGATCGCGTCTCGCTTGTCGCCACTCGCCCGCGCCAGGTCGTCGCTCGCATCGTCACGCTCGTCGGAGTCCAGTTGCAGTTGGGCCTTCGCGTGATCCAGACTGTCGGAGATAGTCGGCGCTCCCGCATCACCGTGCTTCGTCGCCTCCGCCAGTTGCGTCGTCAACTGGTCTACAGTCGCCTGGTCTTCCTTCACCTGCTCGTTCAGCCCGTTCAGCTTCTCCTGGATCGCCAGCGCCGGACCGGCCAGCGTGCGACGCTCCATCTGCGCCTGCCGCAGTGCCATGGCAAATGCCTGGTCCACCTCATGGTCCGCCAGCCGCTCCGCCTCGCGCGCCTGCTCCTGCTCCTCGGCGGAAACCGCTAGCGGTGCAATCGACGCCACCGTCTGCCACGGCCGCTGGTCCACCAGTCCCGCCTGCGTTCCGTCATTCTTCAGAAACGCAAGGCTCTCCATCGAGCCCTGTGTCAGAAAACTTCCCGTCAGGCACGCCGCCACCACCGCCGTCGGAATCCCCAGCAGCAGCGCCCGCCCCTTCGTCATCCCTCGAAACATCACATCTTCACCCTATCCAATTTGATAGCCACCCACAAAGCAGTTGCTCTCGCCCCTCGGACCAGGAACCTGTAAATCAGGGCAGCGCTTGCAGACCTCGGCCTCAAAAGGCGCACTGCGCATACCTGCTGCCGGTTTGCTCATCCGCTTACTCCGTAGCCGCCACCAGTGTGTGCGCCTGTGCGTAGGTCAACGGCGAACTCGACCTCTTTGTCGGTATGCATGTTCCAGCCGAGGCCGAGCAACCGGGGAGCGCCGTCTTCATCGGCGCGGATGCCAGCAAGCCGCAGTCCCTCCCAGCTGAGGCGCGCTGTCTGCCAGGCGATGCCTTCCTTTCCCCAAGCAAGCACGGAGTGGAAACCCGCGAAGAGCAGCAGGTCGTGCTCCAGCACTGGAGATGCAATTACCGGAAGCAGCTCAACAACGGGGCGCAGTGGAACCTGCGTCGACTGCTCAGGCGCAGCCGCGTCGATCACATACGCATATCCGCCTGCAACCGCGCAGAGTTCCTCAGGATTCGGGCAGGACCACAGGCCGGTGGGCATGGAAGGGTCAGTGAAACCCAACGCACACGTCGCAAGGAAGTCGCCACCCGATTCCGGATGAATGAGCACCTGCAACGCGCCGCGGGCGAGTGCGTCTTCTTCCCCCGGAACAGGGCGCGGGTAGATGAACTGGCGCACGGGCGCGATCAGCGGTGCCGTTGTGAGGACCTCGGCACGCCAGGTGTGAGGGAAGCTCAGCGCATCATTGCTCAGCGCGTTCACTGCCCTGCAGCCTTCACCGCATCCAGCGCGTCGCCAAGGTCGCCGATAAGATCATCAATATGTTCGAGACCGGCGGAGAGGCGAATGAAGCCTTCGGCCACAGCGTCGGAGCCCCAGCGCGCCCTGCGCTCGGCGCAGGTGATGGTCCCGCCGAAGCTCGTCGCCTCCGTGATGAGCTTTGACTTCGCGAAGAAGGTCTCTGCCGCGGCCTTGTCCTTGAGATCGAAGCTGAGCACCGCGCCAAAGAACTGCATCTGGCGCGCAGCAACGTCATGGCCGGGATGCGAGGGCAGGCCCGGGTAGTAGACACGACCGACGACGTCGGGACGCGTGAGGAGATATTCGGCGATGCGCTGGGCGTTCTCGCAGCTGCGTTCCAGGCGCAGCGGCAGCGTTGGGATGGAGCGCAGCGCCAGCCACGCCTCCATAGGCCCAAGGATGCCGCCCATCAGCGTGCGCCACTCCTCCAGTTGCTGTCGAAGCTCCATGTCTCGCGTAGCCACATGGCCAAGGATGATGTCCGAGTGGCCGGTCATCGACTTGGTATCGGAGGCGACGGAGAAGTCTGCGCCAAGCGCGAGGGGTCGCTGGCCCAGTGGAGTGGCGGTCGTATTGTCGACTGCGACCAGCGCCCCGGCGGCGTGTGCTCGGTCGCAAAGTGCGGCAATGTCGGCGATCTCCATCGTCGGATTGCTCGGCGTCTCGATCCAAAGCAGCTTCGCCCCTTCCAGGTAGTCACCCTGCGCGTTACTCGCCGTGGGCGCCAGACGCAGCTCAACCCCCATCTGCGCGAAGTAGCCTTGCAGCAGTTGGCGGGCGGCGAAATAGGCATTCTCCGGGAACACTATGGCGTCTCCGGGACGAAGGAATGCGCCGAAGACTGCTGCGCAGGCAGCCATCCCTGAAGAGAATACAAGCGCGTTGGCGCGGTAGGCTTCGCCCACCTGGGCATGGCCAGCCGCGAAAACGCCCGACTCAAGCTGTGCGATTGCGCGCTCGAGGACGGTCCAGGTAGGGTTGTGCGAGCGCGCGTAACTATAAGCAGCATCGTGCGGATCGCCGGGCGTATGGTACGGCGCGGCGAACACCGGTCCTGGATGGAGGGGTTCGCCCGCAGTGGCACGGGTAAGGTTGGCGCGGACGGCTTTGGTTACATCATGCATAAGGATTGCGATGCGGCAATATTGTTCTTCGGTTCGAGAAATCAATGGCAACTCAGTCTGCGGCCCGACACATCTGAGGGTTCGAGTTACATGGCCTTTAGGCGGAGCGGAGTGCCGCCTCAGAGGCCAATTCTACTGAACTCTGCGTTGAGGGGTTATTTGCCCTAGCGCAGAAAATCTTTGGACCGTGCTTGAGTGTGCGGCGTTTTTGAAAAAGGAGTCCACGATGGAACGGAAAAATACTGCTGTGTTCGGGATCTACGCTACTGCTGCGACCGCGGAGAACGCCGTCGACCATTTGATCTCCCTGGGCTTCTCGAACCAGGCGATCTCGGTGCTGCTGCCGGACGACGAGACGACGCGCGCGTTCGCACATGAGAAGAACACCAAAGCTCCTGAAGGCACAACCGCCGGAGGTGTGGCTGGCGGCGTGGTCGGCGGAACGCTCGGTCTGCTTGCGGGCGTTGGAATGCTCGCGATCCCAGGCATCGGACCTCTGCTCGCGGCAGGGCCAATCGTCGCAACGTTGGCCGGTGTCGGCGCAGGCGGAGTCGCCGGCGGCATTGTCGGCGCACTGGTCGGCATGGGCATCCCCGAGTATGAAGCCAAGCGCTACGAGGGCGCGGTGAAAGACGGCGGCGTCTTGCTCAGCGCGCACTGCGACACCTCCGATGAGATCGATCTGGCGAAGCGGGGCTTGAAAGATACGGGCGCACGGGACGTCTCATCCACTGGCGAAGAGAGTTCGCCCCACAGGACTGCGGCTGCGTAACAGCTTCACATCAAGCAGAATGAAGACGGGAATCGCCCTGTATCCACTCAGGGCGATTCTTTTTTTGTGGCATTCTCTGCTGCGTGCAGGAACTTCACCCCTTGCCGGCAAAATGTTCCCAGCCGCGCGCAGGCAGCCGGCTGCTGCGGCCATTCCCGTCAATCAGCGAGATCGATTTGCCGCGCTTGAGTATCCCGATGCGCGTGACTGGCACGCCACAGATGGATTGAGGAATGTGCGCGGAGGGCGAAGCGGCGAAGAGCAACTCGTAATCCTCGCCGCCGTGGAGCCCAAGCGAGAGCGGATCTCGCCCTTTGTTCCGAGAGCGCCCGTCTATCGCAGTTCCGAAAGCCAGGGGATGAATAGGTAACGCTGAGGCTTCGATCTCGGCGCCCAGATTCGACTCTTCGCAGAGATGCTTGAGGTCGGTTGAAAGCCCGTCGCTCAGGTCGATGCACGCTGTTGCGAGCTTACGGCGCAGGAGAGACTGGCCCAGAGCGAGCCGCGGCTGCGGATAGAGGTGCGGGTGAGGGTTGGTGTTGCTCCCGCTCGGCGCGTGGCGAGCGGGCGAAAGCTTACCCCGTTTCTGCAGCATAGCCAGCTCGGCCGCCGAACCTCCGAGCTGGCCCGTCACGTAGAGCACATCGCCCGCCCGCGCGGTACTGCGGCGTAGAGCGCGTCCGGCAGGAGCCGAGCCCAGCAGGACAATGTCGGCGAGGATGTGCGGTGACGGAGATTCCGACGTATCTCCTCCCGCCAGTGGGACGCCATACCTGGCGGTGAGCGCATTGAAGCCTGTAAAAAAACCGCCTATCCATTCACGGCCTTTGCGTGTTGCAGGAATATCTCCTGGCAGCGCCAGCGACAGAAAACACGCCAGCGGCTTTGCCCCCATGGC
>DATCBR010000051.1:0-6287 GCA_036511765.1 Acidobacteriaceae bacterium
GATTGCCCAGCGCGTACAGGACGGGGTTCACCATGCCCAGGCGCGGGCCGTTGGGCAGGGCAGGGCCGACCTTCTGCTCGATCAGCGCCAGCATGCCGCCGAATGCCTGCGAATCGAAGGACGTGCCGCCCGCCACCGTCAGGCCGCCTCCCACTGACGCCCGGAAGCCGCTAACACAGGAGTTCTGCACGCAGAACAGCATTGCATCGTGACCTGCCGCAGCATTCAGCGACAGATCCGGCAGATCGCGCGAGGAGTCCGCCGGGACCGTAGTCGTCATGCCCGGTACGCCGGTCTCAGCCTGCCATGCCGGCTTCGAGAAGAATGCGCTTACGCCGCCGCCGGTAGAGGACAGGCCGGTGCTGCTGGAATCCTCGTTCCATACCGCCTCAGGGATGTATCCCCTGGCCGAGATGTCCGCGGCCGGCACCGCCGATCCAGCTGAAAATGTCGTCGTGTCCGTACCGAGCCAGTACGTTGTCGCACCCGTCGCTGAGCCCTCGTTGAACATTGAGCCGCCCATAGCAGTGACATAGGGAGAGCTGGCGGGAAAATCGACGGCCAACCCTTCCATCGCGGGTGCTGCCGCATCGCAATCCGTTGCGCCTGAGTCTCCCGAGGACGAGAGAACCGTCTGGCCCTGCGCGGCAGCCTGCTTGAAGAGCTGGTTGTAGCTGTTCAGTTCCGTTGAACCCCACGCGGTCTCACAGCCACCATAGCTCGTCGTGATGATGGGCGCCA
This sequence comes from Acidobacteriaceae bacterium, assembly GCA_036511765.1. Taxonomy (GTDB): domain Bacteria; phylum Acidobacteriota; class Terriglobia; order Terriglobales; family Acidobacteriaceae; genus Edaphobacter. The sequence continues at coordinate 742 of DATCBR010000051.1, forward strand.
GATTGAGGTCGATCGCCTGGGTCATCGCGTTGATCATCACGTCCGGCCCATTCACAAACAGAATGCTCGCGCCCGGCGCCATCGCGCCCGCCCACTCGACGTCGAGAGAAGCTTCCTGAAGATCGTTCACGTCCGGGAAGCAGTTGGTGCAGGTTTGCGCCTGTCCCGGGTCGCCGCCTTCATGCACTGTGACGGGTAGATTGCTTGTGCTGAGGCCCGCGGCCTGCCGGAAGGCAAGCACATCCGATGTGCCGTTGTTGTAGAGGTCCACCTGGCCAAGGACTGCGATGTCGCCGCAGGTGACGCCGCCAACGCTGTGGCAGTTCGCGCCCGTTCCGATCCCGGCGCCGTTAAACCCGCCGCTGAGCAGCGGCTCCATGTCATAGATTGCGTAAAAGTCTCCCGGAGCAACATAGTGGCTGCCGGAGACCGAAGAGGTGAACCGCGGATGCGCGACCATCCCCAGACGCGCGTGCGGACGGAAGTTATGCAGTCCGGTGATGCCGCCCACCACGTTCGCCAGCGCCACCGGGACAGTGGCGTTGGTGACATTCGCGAAGTGCTGTTCATTGTTCGACAAAAGATTATGGATGCTGGTGCCAAACGCCGCATCGGCTTGCGCCACAGTCCCATCGAAAGTCACAAAGGTGCCGCTGTTGGCTACCCCCGTGACGGTAAAGCCCTGGGCTGTGAGCCACGCAGTTACCTTGGCGATGTCCGCCTGCGAGAGTCCGAACTGCGCGCCAAACTCCGCCGGCGTCAACCATTGGTGATAATGCGGCGAGGCCGGGTTTTGCTGGTCCGCCAGCAGCTGGTCCAACGCGGCAGACTGCACGTCCGTCATGCTGAACCGAAGCGACAGCCCGGTCAGTTTCATCTCATTCGGCGCGGGGCCCTGGTCCGCCGCTATGCGCGCGCGGGGTTGGACGGAATCTCCCAGCTCAGCGCGCGAGCTGTTCGTGATGTTCGCGGTGATCCGGTTCTGGTTAGCCGCAATCGCTGGAACAGCGGGAAAGAGGGCTGGAAGCAACGTTACGCAAGCTACTGAAGCTCTGGAGAGGCAAGTGCCGAACATGAATGATTCCTGTGTTAGGAGGGTATAAAAGCGCATGGAGGCGGTTCGCAACGGACCTTTACGGAACCGTCTGATGGCCATTCTCCCTGCGTAGCTTACAAGCTTAGACCGCAAGGTACGCAAAAGGTTGCGGCATGACCGTATCACGATAGGGGTATGGCTCGAAATGGGAAAACCGGGGTGTGGCAAGGCCATCTCCGGTATGCTTTAGGCCACGCGGTTTTTACCGGAGGTAGTTTGTGTTGAAACGAAGATGGGCCTCACTCGCACTGCTGTGCGCGCTGGGTGTTGCAGTATCGGCGCGGGCGCAGGACCTCGCCAGCTTTGAGAAGCGGACGACCGTCAAGGTCCTGCCCAACGGCCTGACGCTGATCGTCTGTGAGCGCCCCGAGGCCCCGGTCTTCAGTTACTACACGCTGGTTGACGCCGGTTCAGCCGATGACCCGCAAGGCGAGAGCGGGCTCGCTCATATGTTCGAGCACATGGCCTTCAAAGGGACCGACAAGATCGGCACCACCAACTACGCCGCGGAAAAGGTCGCGCTGGCCAGGGTCGAGACCGCTTATGCTGCCTACGACGCGGAATTCCGCAAGCGGGTCGGCCAGGACCCGGCAAAGCTTGCCGCGCTGAAGAAGTCTTTTGAAGACGCGCAGGCGGAGGCCGAGAAATACGTTGTGCCCAACCAGTTTGCCGAACTTGCCGAGCAGAACGGCGCCGTCGGCCTGAATGCCTCCACCGGAGAAGATTCCACCCAATACTTCTGGAGCATGCCGGAGAACCGCCTCGAACTATGGGCGTACATGGAGAGCGCGCGGCTTGCGCATCCGGTAGAGCGCCAGTTCTACAAGGAGCGCGACGTGGTGGAGGAGGAGCGCCGCATGCGCGTCGACTCCAGCCCCACCGGTGCGCTGGTCGAGCAGTTCCTCGCCACGGCCTATGTGGCGCACCCCTATGGACGCTCCGGCCTGGGCTGGCCCAGCGAGATCAGCCAGGTCTCGGCCACCAACGCCGCCGACTTCCACAAAAAGTACTATGTCCCCGCGAACATCGTGATTGCCGTCGTCGGGGATGTCAAGGCGTCTACTGCCATGCCGATGCTTGCGAAATACTTCGGTGCGATCCCGCCGGGGCCCAAGCCAGAACCGATGACGACGGTTGAGCCAAAACAGTTCGCGGAGAAGTCAGTCATGATCCGCGAAGCCACGCAGCCTTTTTTTGTTGAGGGCTATCACCGCCCCGACTATCGCGATCCCGATAACTCGGTCTACGATGCGATCTCCGACATCCTCTCCAGCGGGCGCACCGCTCGACTCTATAAAAGCCTGGTACGCGACCAGCAGATAGCTGCCGATGCCGAAGGCCTCAGCGACTTTCCCGGCGACAAATATCCGAACCTCTTCGCCTTCTATGCCGTACCCGTGCCCGGCCGCACGCCGGACGAGATGCGCGACGCCATTCACAAGGAGATCGACAAGTTGAAGGCGGCCGACGTCACCGACGAAGAACTCGCCACGTTCAAGACCCGGTCCCGTGCCGGCCTGCTGCGGGGACTGGCCAACAACGAAGGCCTCGCCAACCAGCTTGCCGAGTACCAGACCCGGTATGGCGACTGGCGCCAGCTCTTCCACGAGCTCGACCGCATCAATGCCGTCACCAAGGCGGACATTCGCCGTGTTGCAAATCAGGTATTCATTCCCAGCAACCGCACCAGCGCGGAGATACTCTTCCAGGCCCCAGCCAAACCTGCCGCGGCGAACCCAGGAGGTGGCGAATGAAGGGCCGCTTCTTCACCCTGGCGCTTTGCTCAGTCGTTGCAAGCGCCGCATTTGCACAGTCCTCCGGAACGCCGGCAGCCAAATCTTCCGGCAGCGCTGCCACCGCACAAGCTCAGCCCTGGAAGTCCATACCCGTCCCTGCGCTGCATGACTTCAAACCCAAACAGCCGAAGCGCATTGAGTTGGCCAACGGGGTCATTATTTATTTGCAGGAGGACCATGAGCTCCCATTTATCGACGGCACCGTACTCATTCGCGGGGGCAGCCGTGATGTTCCCGCAGGGAAGACCGGCCTGAGCAGTCTCTACGGCCAGACCTGGCGCACCAGCGGCAGCACGCTGAAGAGTGGAGATGCGCTTGATGTGGAACTCGCCGGAAAGGCCGCCAGTATCGAGACCGGCGGCGGCAGTGCGACTAGCTCCCTGGAATGGTCCAGCTTCAAACAGGACTTCGACTCTGTGTTCGGCGACGCGATGGAGCTTCTGCTGCATCCCGCGTTCAAGCAGGACAAGCTACAGCTCGCGCAGCGTGGCCTGATGACCTCCATCTCTCGTCGCAACGATGAGCCGGACAGCATCGCCGGCCGCGAAGCCAACAAACTGGTCTATGGCGCGAATAGTCCGTACGCACGCCAGACCGAATACTCGACCGTTGCCTCCGTTTCTCTCGATGACCTGAAGGCATGGCACGACCGGACCGTGATCGCCAACGGCATCATCGTCGCCGTGGAAGGCGACTTCGATTCTGCTGCCATGGAAGCGAAACTCCGCGCTGCCTTTGAACCGCTCCAGCGCGGCACGCCGATTGTGACGCCGAAGACGGATTTTCCTGGTCCAACGCCCGGCGTCTATTTTGCCGACAAGGAGGACATTAATCAGTCCACCGTGGAGATCGTTGGACTAGGTACGGAGCGCAGCAATCCGGACTATTACGCGCTCAGCGTGATGAACGAAATCTTCTCCGGAGGTTTTGGTTCACGCGTCTTCCAGTACGTTCGCACCAAGCTTGGTCTCGCCTACGACGTTGGCGGAAATTTCAGCGCGGCGTATGACCATCCCGGCGTCTTTCTCAGCCAGGTTGGCACCAAGAGCGTCTCGTCGGTTCCGGCCACGCAGGCGGTGCTCGACGTGATCGCCAAGCTCAAGACTCAGCCACCCACAGCCGACGAGATGCGCAAGGCCAAGGACCAGGTGCTCAATTCGTTTATCTTCCGCTTCGACACGCCGGAGAAGACGCTGAACGAGCAGGTGACCCTGGCGTTCTACGGCTATCCGTCCGACTTCCTTGAGAAGTTTCACGACGGCATCGAAAAGGTGACGGCGGAAGATGTCACCCGCGTCGCCAACAAATATATCGACGTGTCGAAGCTCGCCATTCTTGTGGTTGGCAACAAGTCGGAGATTCAGCCGCCGCTCTCGCAGCTGGGGAAAGTTACCGAACTCGACATCAGCATCCCGCCGCCGCCCGGCAAGCCCGCCGCAGCAGGGCAGGGGACAGCACCGACGCGGTAATCAATATTCATCGAGGACTTTGAACACGTCCGCAAGTGAAAGTGTCACGGGCGTCTCCGGCACGGTCAGCTCGCCGGATATGTGCTCGACGGACGCTGCTCCGGAATACACGACAACGCTTCGCGATACCGGATCTGCGACCCATACCTCGCGCACTCCCATATCGAGAAAATCCCGCACCCGTTCGCGTACACGCGCTGCGCGGTCTTCGGGAGAGAGTACCTCGATGCACAACAGCGGCGCCGTCCGGATAATCTGTTCGCGGGCGGCGGGCACCTTGCGCACGCAGACATCCGGAACGCGAAATCGTGTTGACGCTACCTGCACACGAATCTCGGGATTGGCGCGAATGTATCTCTCAGCCGCTGGTGTTGAGAGCAGCTTCAGAAATCGCATTTGCAGGTCGCTGTGATCGAGTTCGCCCAAATTTCTCTCCTGGACCTCGCCGTCCACATAGTCGCAGTCCGGGCTGTACGCGGTGCTGAGGTATTCGTTGACAGGGACCATCGTATGCGTCGCCATAGGAGGCACCTCTGCCGTCATTATCCTCCTGCGCTTGGATGGAGCCAAGCCATTTCGCCGTGAGAAGATAGCGTCCATGGAAACAACTGGATTCGCGGTCGCCATCATGGCCGCCGGCAAGGGAACTCGCCTCAAAAGCAAGCGTCCCAAGGTATTGCATGAGGTCGGCGGACGGGCGCTGCTGCTCCATGTGGTCGCCGCCGCAAAGACCGTCGCCCGCGCCGAAGACATTTACTGCATCGTCGGGCATGAGGCCGGGCGCGTGCAAGCCGCCGTCACTGCCACCGGCGTCAGCTTCGTTCTGCAGGAGCCGCAGCGCGGCACCGGCCACGCCATGCAGGTGCTGAAGGCCTGGCTTGAGACCTCAGGCCGCGCGCTACCTGAAAATCTTCTCGTCCTCTCCGGCGATGTTCCCCTCATCCGCCCGGAGACGCTCGCCGCCTTGCGCGATCTCCATCTACGCGAACACGCAGCGATGACCATCCTCACTGCCGTCCCGCCGAATCCCACGGGCTATGGCCGCATCCTGCGGGTTGCCCCCGATCTGCCAGAGGTCGCCGCCATCGTCGAGCAGAAGGACCTCAAGCCCGGCCAGCGCGACACGCGTGAGATCAACTCCGGCATCTACTGCTTCGATACCAAGGAACTCTTCAGCCGTCTTGA
>DATCBR010000052.1:0-8317 GCA_036511765.1 Acidobacteriaceae bacterium
ATCTCGATCCCATCGACCACGCGCGCAAAGCCATCAGCGACCGCGCCGATCTTCCCGGCATGAGCCTGATGGAGCACCTGGAAGAGCTGCGCAAACGCATCCTGCACAGCCTCTACTTCCTCGCCGGGGGCTTTGCCATAGCCTGGGCCTTTCATGTCAAGCTGTACGACATCATCCAGAAGCCGCTCACCGATATCCACCAGAGCCTCAACTACACGCACCCCACAGACCCGATCAACCTCTACATCAAGACCGCGCTCTTCGGAGGCGCGATCCTGGCGTCGCCATTCATTCTGTACCAGGTATGGCTCTTCATCTCGCCCGGCATGTATCAGCACGAGAAGAAATATGTCTGGCCGTTCATGTTGGCGACGGTGTCTCTCTTTTTGATTGGCGCATTTGTGGGCTATCACTGGCTGCTGCCCGTCGCGCTCAAGGCCCTGATCGGCACCTTCGGGGCCCACTTTCATCCCATCATCACCATCGACGAGTACACGGGGTTTTTTCTCGCGATCATTCTCGGCCTGGGCATCTGTTTCGAGCTTCCCATCCTGATCTTCTTTCTCTCGCTGTTCGGCATCGTGGACGCGAAGTTCCTGCTGCGGCACTTCCGCTACGCCGTGCTGGCCATCTTCATCATCGCCGCCATCATCTGCCCGGACCCCAGCCCTATCACGATGTGCCTGTTCGCCAGCCCCATGCTGGCGCTCTACTTCCTGGGCATCGGCGTCGCGTGGTACTTCCACCCCAAGCGCCGCAACAAAGCGGGAGAGGCGAAGCCCGCATGATTCCCATGATGCCGTCATCCAAAGGGCAGCAGTTCCGCATCAACAGCATCGCAATCAAAGCCGCCAGCACTGTCACAGAGCCGCTCGCCATTCTGGGCCGCGGCATCGCGAAGGCTCAGAATCTCTGTATTTGCCTTTTGCTTACGTTGGCCTGTACACCCACTGCCGCTCGCGCGCAGGCGCCGACGGGGTTCATCTCGGGAAAGTCGATCCTGACGCTGACGCAACAGTTCCTCGCCGCAGCTCCCAAGCGCTACAACGGCTCAGAGGGCCACGCCGCGGCAGAACAGTTTATCCGCGCGCACTTCAAGCCGGAAGCCGCGAAGGGGAACTTCGAGACCGACGAGTTCACCGCCAACACGCCCGCCGGCCAGCAGACGATGCGCAACCTCATCGTGAAGTACCCGGGGAAGAAGGACGGCGCAATTGTGCTCGTCACGCATTACGAGACCAACTGGCCGCTGCGCAACATCAACTTTGTCGGCGCGAATGACGGCGCCTGCACGACCGCGCTCCTGATCGCGATTGGCCAGTATCTGCGCATTCATCCGCCGCAAGGCTACGGCGTCTGGCTGGTCTTTGATGATGGCGAGGAGGCGGTGAAGCAATGGTCGGAGTCCGACTCCACCTACGGCACGCGGCACCTCGCGGCAAAGTGGGATGCCGACGGAACGCTGAAGCGGGTGAAGGCCGCGCTGGTGGCGGACATGATCGGCGACAAAGACCTGAACATCGCTGAAGAGATGGGATCGACGCCGTGGCTGCGCGCCGTCTTCCGTCAGGCGGCGGTGAACACCAGGCATACTGCGAATGTCTTTCAATCGCAGTTAAACGGGGAGCAGGATGACCACCTCCCGTTCCTCCATCGCGGTGTGCCGGCGCTGGACGTGATCGACACCGACTATGGTCCCCCGGATCCAAAGACCGGCGATGCGGCCTATCACCACACCGTGAAGGACACCATCGACAAGCTGAGCGCGCAGTCGCTGCAAACCTCTGCTGACCTTTTCCTTGAGACGATCCGGCTGATCGACCAACAACACTGAGATAGCGTCGACACGATAGCATCGAACCGTGGCCTCCGCACCGCTTGCAGACTGGATCGGTTTTCATCTAGCCCTGGTGGGCCTGCTCGCCGTGGAACTCTGGTTTGCGCGGCGGGAGCGGAGACTGGGACGCAGCCCGCAGCGTACAGCCCTGGCCGCCACAGCGCTATGGACTACGGCGGCGATCGGCTTCGCGCTCTTCGTCCGGCACATCCTCGGTGGCACGGCCAGCGTGCAGTATCTGGCAGGCTTCGCGCTCGAGCAGTCGCTCTCCATCGATAACCTGTTCGTCTTCCTGCTGCTCTTCCGCTTCTTCCGCATCGAGAGCGCACGCCAGCCGCGTGTGCTGTTCTGGGGCCTGGCGGGTGCGATGGTCATGCGCGGCCTCTTCGTCGCGGGCGGCATCGCTCTGCTGGCGCGCTTCACCGTTGTCACCTATCTCTTTGCGGCCATTCTGCTGATCGCGGCGGTCCGGCTGGTGTTCCCCTCCAAGGAGGAAGAGGAAGGCACTGCGCCGCGCTGGATCGCATGGCTCCAGCGCGTGCATCCCATCAGCCAGCGGCAGGACTGCTTCTTTACGCGCGAGAACGGGCGCCGCATGGGGACGGTGTTGCTGCTGTGCCTGGTGGCGATTGAGCTGACCGATGTAGTCTTCGCGCTGGACTCGATCCCGGCGGTGCTCTCGATCACACGCAATCCGTTCCTCGCCTACACCTCAAACATCATGGCGGTCATTGGACTGCGGTCGCTCTATTTCCTGCTGATCGGCAGCCTGGCGCGCCTGCGCTTCCTGCACTATGGGCTGGCGGCGGTGCTGGGGTTCGCCGCAATCAAGATGCTGGCCTCCCCGTGGCTGGAGGTCGGCCCGGGCGCGTCCCTGGCAACAGTGGTGGGGCTGCTCGCCCTGACTGTGGCAGCGTCGCTTCTCTTCGGCAGGCAGAAGACGGGGCCTTAGACGCCGCTGCTGACGTGGGAAGTGATTTGCCACTTTCATGTGGGAAAAACTTTTCCCACCGGGAGTCGCAGAGCGCTCTCACGAGCATTTTGCGCAATTGGAAGATGGGTCTAAAGCCTCGCAAGTCGCTGCCAGCAAGCTACTTGGGGAGGATGCTGCCTTTTAGTGCACGGTTTGGCCTCTGCGTTGCAACTCTATTGGGCGAAACGAAAAACAAAAGCAGGAGTTTTCTCCCCATGTATCTCTTCTTCGCTCCCTCTGCCCTTGCCTTTCTGGCGATCTTCGGAATCTCGCTGCGCAACCAGTTCGCGGAACGCACCAACATCTGATCAGTCACGCTGACCTTTCACTCCAAGCGGACCTCGCGCGAATCGGCCGCAGGGAGCGTCCGTTGCGACGCTCCCATTTCTTTTGTGACGGCGCACGCAGCTTGGTGAATCCGAGCTAGACTTCGGCGAAATTCAACTCGGAGTTTCGCACCACCGAGTGCCGCGCAACTGCGGCCCGTCCGGGAAAATCCGTGCGGAAATGCGCGCCGCGGCTCTCTTCCCGCGCCAGGGCGCATTGGACGATGACGCCGGCGACGGCATGCAGGTTGCGCGCTTCGATCTCGCGGCGAGTGCTGCCGGCGGGTATGGATTCTTTAAGCGCAATCAGCTCGGCCTGGGCATGACGCAGACCTTCACCGCTGCGCAGCAGACCGGCATCGCGCCACATCGACGAACGCAGACGCGTAATCCAGTCTTCAATCTCGCTGCCCGAATTCGCCAACGATCCTCCCGCTGTCTGCTGAGGCTTGGGCGCTCCACCTTGAACCTTGAACCCCGAACCTTGAACCTGGCTCGCCATCGCCTCCGCAGCCCGCGCGCCGAAAACCAGCCCTTCCAGCAGCGAGTTGCTGGCCAGGCGATTGGCGCCATGGACGCCTGTGCAGGCGCACTCGCCCGCGGCATAGAGACCTGGCAACGATGTACGGCCGTGTGTGTCCGTGCGGACACCGCCCATGAGGTAGTGCGCGGCAGGCAGGACGGGGATGAGATCGCGCGCGAGCTCCAAACCATACTCCGCGAGGAAGGCAGAGATGCCGGGGAACCGCGCCTTCATGTCCGAGCGGGCGCCCACCGCCCGCATGTCCAGGCAGACCTCCCCATCCAGCGCTTCGCGAGCAATGGCGCGGGCGACAATATCTCGCGGAGCCAGTTCAAGTCGAGGATCGTAGCGCTGCATCAAGCGTTCCCCGCGCGCGTTGACCAGCCATGCGCCCTCGCCCCGCAGCGCTTCGCTCATCAGAAAACGCGGCGCGCCTTCGCGCGCGAAAGCCGTGGGGTGGAACTGCATGAATTCCATGTCCATCAACTCCGCCCCGGCGCGATACGCCATGGCGATGCCATCGCCGGTGGCGACGGCGGGGTTGGTCGTCTCGCTGTAGACCTGGCCGGCGCCGCCCGAGGCCAGCAGCACCGCGCGGGCGCGGACCTGGCGCAGGCTGCCGTGCGCATCGAGCAGCGTTGCACCCACCACACGGCCCTCTTCGACGATGAGGTCAACCGTCGTGGTCCATTCGCAGAGCTCCACGTTGCTCAACTCGCGAACATGGTGCAGCAGAGAGACGGCGATCTCGCGGCCTGTGGCGTCGCCGTGTGCATGCAGGATGCGCGAGCGGCTGTGCGCGCCCTCGCGCGTCCGCATCAGCTCGCCATGCTCGCGATCAAATCCCGTGCCCCATGCGAGCAACTCTTCGACGCGTTGCGGGCCTTCTTCTACTAAAACCGCCGCGGCCTCGCGATCGACCAGGCCGTCCCCAGCAGCAAGCGTGTCTTCCAGATGCAGCGCGACGTCCTCCTCGCCGCCCATGGCCACAGCGATACCGCCCTGCGCGTAGGCGGTGTTCGACTCGCCCAGCGCCTCTTTCGTCACAACAAGCACGCGCCCCGACTGCGCCAGCCCCACCGCCGCTCGCAGTCCGGCAATGCCCGCGCCGATCACCAGAAAATCCACTTGGCCCATCCCTCAAGGCTAGCGCAAGCGCGGTGCGTGGCGAGACCTCGCGATCGTCCGAGGCCGTGCTGCGGTGCGATACGATGGAGTTCGACCCCCATGCCCCCTGCTATGTCCTCCGTTCCAGTCACAACTCCGCAGGCCGAGTACGACGTTGTGATCGCGCCGGGCCTGCTCGGCTCGCTGTATCCGCGCCTGCGCAAGCTTGCCGGGCAGAAGCCGCTGAAGACGTTCGTCGTCACCTCGCCGGCGATCTGGGCGCTGTGGCACGAGCGGTTTCTTGCGAGCTTTCCCACCGAGGCACAGCCCCACGTTCTGTTTCATCCCGCGGGCGAACGCTACAAGCGTATGGCGCAGGTAGAAGCGTTGGCGGAAGAACTGGTGAAGGCTGGCGCAGACCGCGACTCCATCCTGCTGGCGTTCGGCGGCGGCGTCATCGGCGACCTCACGGGCTTTTTAGCCGCGATTTACATGCGCGGTATCCGCTATGTCGGCATTCCGAGCACGCTGCTGGCGCAGGTTGATTCTTCGCTCGGTGGCAAGACGGGCGTGAACCTGGTCGCAGGAAAAAACCTGATCGGCAGCTTCCATCATCCGCTGGTGACGCTGGCGGACATCGACCTGCTGGGCACACTGCCTGCTGCGGGGCTGCGCGCCGGACTGCAGGAGGCGATCAAGGCAGGCATCATCTACGACGCGAAGCTGTTCCGCTATCTCGAGCAAAATGCGGATGCAGTACTGGGCGAAGGCGCACATGCAAAGGCTGGGCCGGACCATGCGGCGCTGGCGAAGGTAGTGACGGCAAGCGTGCGGGTGAAGGCTGACGTTGTCTCGAAGGATGAGAAAGAGTCCGGGCTGCGCATGATCCTCAACTTCGGCCATACGCTGGGCCACGCCATCGAGGCAGCCACCGGCTACAAGACGCTGCTGCATGGGCAGGCCATCGCGTGGGGGATGATCGCCGCGCTGCACCTCTCGCTGGCGCGCAAGCGGATCACGCACGAGGAGTTCGCGCGCATGGCGAACCTTATTTTGCGCTATGGGCCGATCCCACCGTTCAAGGCCGATCCGGCGAGGCTGGTCGCGCTGACCTCCGGCGACAAGAAGAAGCGCAGCGGACGGCGGGCGTTCGTGCTGGCCACAGGCATCGGCTCAACCGAGGTGGTCTACGACGTGACGGATGAAGAGTTGATGGCGGCAGCGAAAGCGATGTTTGCGGTGATGCGGGACACGGGCAACCCATGAAGGCGGTCCCGGCTGCGGGCGCTCGCCCTGAAGGGGTCTCGTCGCCCGGCGAGGTGCCCGAGAGCATTCGCGAGATGTTTGACACCATCGCGCCGACATACGACCGCGCCAACCACCTGCTGAGTTTCGGGCTCGACCGCATGTGGTGGGAGCGCGCGGCGCGTGCGGTCAAGCCGATCCTCGCGCGGCCCGGCGCGCTGGTCCTCGATCTCTGTTGCGGCACCGGCGACCTGACGCTCGCGCTCCATAAGTGGCGGCCCAAATCAGCCCATGTCCCCGAATCGGAACGAGAAGCAGATTCCTCCGCATTCGATCCCACACGACGGGATCGAACGCTGCCGAATGACAAACTCGTTGAGATCGCGCCGCTCCTCGCCGCCGACTTCGCGCCGAAGATGCTGGCGTTGGCGCGACCGAAATTCGCCGGGCACAACATCATCACCTTCGAGGCCGATGCGCTAAACCTTCCCTTCCCCGACGCCTCGCTTGACCTCGTCACCTTCGCATTCGGCTTCCGCAATCTGGCGGACTACGCAGCCGGCCTGGCCGAGCTGTATCGCGTGCTGAAGCCCGGGGGCGAGATTGCGATTCTCGAATGCAACCAGCCGGGCGGCCTCATCGGCTGGTGCTATTCCCTGTATTTCCGGCGCGTGCTGCCGCTTCTCGGCGGGCTGATCTCCGGCACACGTCGCGCCTATGCCTACCTGCCGGATTCCGTCGAGCGCTTCCCTCGGCCGCCGCAGATGAGGCAGAGGATTGCCGCCGCAGGCTTTACAGGGGCCGAGTGGACCAGCTATACGCTGGGCACCGCCGGACTGTATCGCGCTCGAAAGATCTGACTCGCTGGCCGCAGGGCCGTGTGCCCGCGAAGCGCTTCTTGACGCATGACCCTTTCTCCGTCTACCTTGCCAGAACCGGGCCTATCGTCACCTGTTTCGGGAGCGTGATCCATGAACGCCTCGCCTCTCCTGCTGCGCACGCGCCTTTTGGTCTTCACCGGCTTTATCGTTTCCGTCAGTTGTGCGTTGGCCCCCGCGCGGGCCGGGGCGCAGGCGGGCATGCCCACGGGCGCCAATTACACCGATGACATGCCCTCCGTCGCCAAGGTGAAGGCGACGATCCAGGGCTCCGACCCGATCGACACCGCCGCGCGTCAGGTAGCCGTCTTCGACGAGCTCGTCAGTTACATCGACCGCGTGCATACCAACCGCAATGTGCGTGGCCCGATGACGCCCGGCGAGGTAAAGCTGTACGGCGACTATCGTCTAGCGTCGTCCCAGATCTCACAAGATACCAAGTCGCACTCGGCTGCCGACGCTCAACGGTTCACCCAGCTTGAGGGGAAGTACTCGTTCGATAGCGCCTTCATGAATGCGTGGCCGAAGCAGCTGATCGTGGGGCAAGCCGACGCGGCGCTTCAGAACGCCAACGCCGGACTCTCAGCCAGCTCAAAAAGAATGTATGACCAGCAGATGCAGCAAAATCAGCAGGCGCAGCAACAGACCACCAACGCGCAGGGCTTGTCCAACGACCCCACCGCGGTTGCGACCCGCCGCTGCCTTGAGCTTGGCGGCGACAACCTGGCCTGCGTCGGCAAGAGCTTTGTCGGCGGGTTGATGGACATGGTCACCGGCGGTATGGGCCTGGACAGTATTACCGGACCGGGACGAGCCGGTGTCGTCCTCAGCGGCCTCTATGGCCGATCAGGCGCTACCAACGTTTCCTTCACTGGAGATTCGGGCGCCATCGGTAGCTGCGGCGTGCTTGTGGACGACGGTTACAACTACACTCTCAATAAATCGGCCACCTCGCTCAAGATCACACTGGCAACCAGTCCCAGCCCGGTGACACTTACCATGCGTTCGGACGGATCCCTCAGCGGCCCCGGTCTCGTCACCATTAATGGCCGTATTATCACCGGTTACGAGGTGGTGACCCACTACAAAAACGGTGCCGTCATTGGCACTGACCGCACCCCCGTTTATGGCCCAAAGACCGACCGCTGCACCATCGGCGCACTGGCTGCGCCGCCTCCACCGCCGCCCCCTTCCGCCTCCGGCTCTGACTCGTCACAGATGGGCGGGCTGCTCGGCGGCCTGATGGGCGCCGTCGCCACCATCGCGCCCGCCTCCCTGCCCGGCCTGCGCATGGAGGGCAAATACGGAAGCAGCGGCCTGTTGCTGGACTTTGGCGGCGATGCCGTAACCCTGGATTGCGGCGCAGCACACGTGAAGTCGCCCTACACGGTGGAGAATGCGCCCTCCGCGCTGCTGGTGCATATAAAG
>DATCBR010000053.1:0-6899 GCA_036511765.1 Acidobacteriaceae bacterium
GGATTCGTGCCCACAAGTACGCCGATAGCGTGCTCATATTGCGCGCGCGCGATGCCAAGGCTGGCCACCTGCGCCTGTGCATTTTCGAGAGTGTTCTGCGCCTCAATCGCGTTGAGCTCAGGCCCGACACCGGTTTCGAACTGTGCGCGGTTGTACTCGAGCGCCTTCTGGTCGTCGGCGACGGTCTGCTCCAGCACCGCCCGCAAAGCATCCTGGCCACGGACCTGGAAGTAGTAGATCGCAAGGCTGGACTGCTCCGTCAGCCGGACGTTCTCAAGATCGGCGGCGCTGACCTGCGCGTTGTACTGCGCGGCGCTGATCTGGTTGCGCACGCGCCCCCAGAGGTCCGGCTCCCACGACACGTCGAACGGCAGCGATATCTGGCTCGCCTGCCGGTTTTTCGGGATTGTCGTGCTGCTTGAAACTCCCGCAGCGGCAGCCGCCTGACTGGTGTTATTTGCCGAACTCTCGTTATGTGTATAGCCAGGGCCCACCCCCACAGTGGGAAACAGCTGCGAGCGCGTCTCAGCGATCAAAGTCCGCGACTCCAGGAAGTTCTCGAACGCCTGCTTCAGGGTCTGGTTATCGATGTTCAGCTTCTCTTCCAGCGCATTCAGCTCCGGATCGTTGTAGATCTCCCACCACTTGCCATGGAGCATGGCGTCCTGCGGCTGCGCGACCTTCCCTGCGGCGCCGTCCGGGAAGTTCGCGGGCGACTCCTTATATGCGGCAGGCGGAGCCTGAGCAAGCGCAGGCGGCCTCTGGTAGTGGGGCCCCACACGGCAACCAGTCAGCGTCAAGGCTGCCAGCGCGGCGATTGCGGTCTTGTGATGAAAACGGTCCATGGCGCTATCTTCCAGTTTAGTGCGATGCGGAGGGAAGCGTCCCATCCGGAGCTTGAAAATCATGTTTTTGCTTGCCCATAACCCGAAGGCGCAGGCGGTCGAGCGCAAGGTATACGACGGGCGTGGTGTAGAGCGTCAGCAACTGGCTGACCACCAGGCCTCCGACGATTGTGATGCCCAGCGGCCTGCGAAGCTCAGAACCCGTGCCGGTGCCGAAGGCCAGTGGCAGCGCGCCAAACAGCGCAGCCATCGTAGTCATCATGATGGGGCGGAAACGAAGCATGCAGGCCTCAAAGATGGAGTCGCGCGGGTTCAGGCCGCGGTCTCGCTCCGCCTGCAACGCGAAGTCGATCATCATGATGGCGTTCTTCTTCACGATGCCAATCAACAGCACGATGCCAATGATGGAGATCACATTGAGGTCCAGCTTGAACATCATCAACGCCATCATGGCGCCCACGCTGGCCGAGGGCAGCGTGGAGATGATTGTCAGCGGATGCACCAGGCTCTCATATAGGATGCCGAGCACGATGTAGACCGCTCCCACCGCGGTGATGGCGAGTATCCATTCGTTGCTCAGCGACTGCTGGTAAGCCTCAAGATTCCCTGAGGGAATGCCGTGAATGGTGGATGGCGCGCCGAGCCTGCTTGTCATCTCGTTGATTTCGCGCGTCGCGTCGCTGAGGGAGTATCCATCCGCCAGATTGAAGGAGACGGTAATGGATGGGAACAGACCCGTATGGTTCAAAGACAACGGCGTAGTGTTGGCCTGCACAGTCGCAAGGGTCGAGAGCGGCGCATCTCCAGTGACAGTCGAGTTGGACGATGGAGGATGCAGATATACACTCTTCAGCCCGGCCGGCGTCGCCCAGTACTGTGGAGCCACCTCTAGAACAACGTAATACTGATTGAGTTGGCTGTAGATCAACGAGACCTGGGACTGGCCAAACTCGGAATACAGTGCGGAATCGAGCGAGCTGGCTGTCTGTCCCAACCGCGCCGCAGTCATGCGGTCATAGGTCAGCCGCTGATCCAGACCGCCGTCCTGCTGGTCCGAACTGACGTCTTCAAACCCCGGCAGATGCATCATCGCTGCGGTGAGTTTTGGTCCCCATCCTTGCAGGTCGTCAATGTTATCGGCCTGGATGGTGTATTGGTACTGCGCGTTTCCGCCGCGGCCACCGATGCGCAGGTCCTGCGATGCCTGCAGAAACACCGAAGCTCCCGTGATGCGATTCAACTTTGGGCGCAGCCGATTGATCACTTCCGTGACGCCGATCCTGCGCTCTTCCAGCGGCTTCAGGATGACAAAGGCATTGGCCGTATTCGCTCCGCCGCGACCGCCGCTACCGGTAAATCCGATGACGTTTTCTACTGCCGGATCGCTCTTGATGATCTTCTGGGCCTCGAGCAGCGCTGCATTCATCGCTGGGAATGAAGCGTCCTGCGGACCCCGCATACTGCACTGCAACTGGCCGGTGTCCTGCTGCGGGAAGAACCCCGTAGGGATTTTAAAAATAATCGCGATATTGAGCGCGATGGTAAGGGCCAGAGCGGTGAGCACCAATACGGGGTTCTCCAGCATCCAGCGCAGGCTGCGGCGGTAGAGGTTGAGCATCGACTGAAAGATGCGCTCCGACCAGTCATAGACTCCCCCATGCCGCTGCTCACGCTTGCTCTTCAGCAGATAGGCACACATCGTCGGTGTGGTCGTCAGCGAGATAATCATCGAGACCACGATCGCCGTCGACAGCGTGATCGCAAATTCCCGGAAGAGTCTGCCGACAATCCCGCCCATCAACAACAGTGGGATAAAGACGGCGACCAGCGAAATGCTGATCGTGACCACCGTAGAGCCGATCTCCTTGGCCCCCAGCAGTGTCGCTTCCAACGGCTGCATGCCGTCTTCGATATGACGCGTGATGTTCTCCATCACCACAATGGCATCGTCAACCACAAAGCCCGTGGCGATGGTCAATGCCATCAGTGAGAGGTTGTCCAGGCTGAAGCCGCACAGATACATCACGGCGAACGTGCCGATCAGAGAAGTCGGGACCGCGACAGCCGGAATCAGCGTCGCGCGCGGGCTGCGCAGGAAGATAAACACCACGCCAATTACCAGGGCGACCGACAGCAGCAGGGTGCGCTCCACCGTTCTGACGGAGGCCTCGATGGTGGTCGTGCGTTTCATTACGGTAACGACGTCGATGCCTGCCGGGATGGAGGCCCTCAGGGAGGGCATCTGCGCTTCAATGCGCTTGACCGTATCGATGATGTTGGCGCCGGGCTGGCGCGAGACCACCAGCGTGACGGAACGCCGCCCATTCAGGTATCCGCCGGTGCGAAGGTTCGATACCGAATCGACCACATCGGCCACATCAGAGAGTCGGATGGCCCCGCCGTTCTTGTATCCCACAACGATCGGCTTGTAATCGTCGGCGTGCGAAATCTGGCCGTTGACTAGGATATCCGCGGTGGTGGTTCCATCGCTGATGCTTCCGCGCGCAAGGTTTGAGTTCTGCAGGCTCAGCACGCCCTGCAGGTTCGCCATGGTCAGGCCGTAGCTCGCCAGCTTCGTGGGATTCACCTCCACCCGGACTGAAGGCAACGCGCCGCCGCCCGCGCTCACCTGTCCCACGCCTTCTATCTGCGAAATCTTCTGAACCATTACGGTGGAGGCAACGTCGTAGATCTTGTCCGGTCCGTAGACACCGGAGGTGAGCCCGATGAGCATGATGGGCGCGTCCGCTGGATTGATCTTGCGATAGCTCGGGTTGCCGGGCAGGTTGGCGGGAAGATAAGTGCGCGCCGCGTTAATCGCTGCCTGCACATCGCGCGCCGCGCCATCAATATCGCGGCTTAGATCGAACTGGACGGTGACGTTCGTCGATCCCAGGCCACTGGTTGAGGTCATCTCCGTGACGCCCGCGATATGTCCAAGCTGCCGCTCCAGCGGCGTCGCCACCGAGGAGGCCATGATCTCCGCGCTCGCGCCAGGCAGGCCCGCGCTGACGCTGATGGTAGGAAAATCCACCTGCGGCAGCGGCGAGACAGGCAGCACATTGAAGGCGATCGTACCCGCGATCACAATCGCTATCGTCAGCAGCGTAGTCGCCACCGGCCGATGGACAAAGGGCGCGGAGATATTCACGGCTGCCCCGCCGGCTGCGGTTCGTTGCCTGTGTGAGGATGAGACTTGCCACGCGAGAAGCGGTGGGCGAGGTTGTCGAAGAAGATATAGATCACTGGCGTGGTGTACAGCGTAAGCACCTGGCTCAGCAGCAGGCCGCCCACCATGGAGATGCCCAGCGGACGCCGCAACTCCGACCCGATGCCTGTACCAAAGGCCAGCGGGATGCCCGCCAGCAGCGCGGCCATCGTAGTCATCATGATCGGACGGAACCGCAGCAGGCAAGCCTCATAGATGGCTTCCGTCGCACTCTTGCCATGCTCGCGCTCGGCCTCAAGCGCAAAGTCCACCATCATGATGCCGTTCTTTTTCACAATGCCAATCAGCAGCACAATGCCAATAATCGCCACAATGCTGAGGTCCTGATGGAAGAGCAGTAGCGCGAGGAACGCCCCCACTCCGGCAGACGGCAAAGTAGAAAGAATCGTGATGGGGTGGATAAAGCTCTCGTACAGCACGCCCAGCACGATATAGACCGTGACCAGAGCTGCGAGAATCAGCAGCGGCTCATTGGAAAGTGAGCTGCTGAAGGACGCCGCGGTGCCTTCAAAGGACGCCTGCAAGCTGGCCGGCATTCCTTCTTTCGTCATGTCCTTCTGCAATTGATTGACCTTGTCGATCGCGCTTCCCAGCGACGCCTTCGGTGCAAGGTTGAACGACACCGTAATCGCCGGAAACTGGCCCTGGTGCGTGATCGAAAGCGGCTGCGTCGTGGTCTCAAAGTGGGCAAACGCGCTCAGCGGAATCGGGTGGCTTGGCAGGCTGCTGGTCGCCCCCGCCGCATTCACTCCGCCGGTCGTCCCTGCGCCCGGACTCAGCACACGGGCTGCCGGCGCAAGATTGGCGGCTGAGGGTGTGTACAGCGCAGTGGCAGTGAAGGCATTGGAGCCTGCCGAAGTGGAGCCGCGGCCGGAGGAGGTGGAAGCGCCCGCGCCTATAGTGCCCGCCGCTGCATTCGCCTGGAGGAAGATATGGTTCAGCACGTCCGGCGTGAGCTGGTATTGCGGCTGTGCCTCCAGAATCACGTGGTACTGGTTCAACTGCGTGTACATCGTATTGATCTGGCGCTGTCCGAACGCGTCATACAGCGTGTTGTCGATCGTCGTCGGCGCAATGCCGAGACGCGATGCCGTAATGCGGTCGATCACCAGGGAGACGGCCAGTCCGCCATTCTGCTGGTCGGTCGCGACATCCTCCAGTCCCTTAATCCCCTTCATCCTCGCGACAAATTTGTCGGTCCAGTAGTTCAGTTCGCTCAGGTCAGGGTCTTCCAGCGTGTACTGATACTGCGTGCGGCTCACGCGATCATCCACGCTGATGTTCTGCACCGGCTGCATATAGAGTTCGATCCCGCCGATCTTTGCCAGCCGCGGTCCCAGCCTGCGGATCACGTCGGAGGCGCTCAGGTTGCGCTGGTCCAGCGGCTTCAGATTGATGGAGAACCGGCCGCTGTTGGTAGTGGTGTTGATCCCGTCCGCCCCGATGAACGACGACACACTGTCCACGGCCGGGTCTTCCAGGATCGCGTCTGCCAGCTCCTGCTGTTTGGCCGCCATCCCCTTCGCGCTGATGGTCGGTGGCGCCTGGGAGATGCCCTGGATCACGCCGGTGTCCTGTACCGGGAAAAATCCCTTCGGAATCACGATGTACATGTAGATCGTCAGCAGCAGCGTCGCTACGGCGACCAGCAGCGTGATCGTCTGGTAGCGCAGGACGAACTTCAGCGTGCGTCCATAAAACGCGATCATCGATTCAAACGCACGCTCCGATGCGCGATAGAACCTTCCCTGCTGCGCCTCCGGGTTGTGTCGCAGGATGCGCGAGGCCATCATCGGAGTCAGTGTCAGCGAGACCACTGCGGAGATCACGATGGTCACCGCCAGCGTCACCGCGAACTCGCGGAAGAGCCGCCCGACAACATCGCCCATGAACAGCAGCGGGATCAGCACGGCAATCAATGAGACCGTCAGAGAGACGATGGTGAAGCCGATCTGCTCCGCGCCCTTGAGGGCGGCCTCCATCGGCGGGTAACCCTCTTCCAGATAGCGCGAGATGTTCTCCACCATCACGATCGCGTCGTCCACCACGAAACCTGTGGCGATCGTCAACGCCATCAGCGAGAGGTTGTCCAGGCTGTACCCCAGCATGTACATCGCGCCAAACGTGCCCACCAGCGAGAGCGGCACCGCTACGCTGGGAATGATGGTCGCGTACAGGCTGCGCAAGAACAGGAAGATCACCATGACCACCAGCGCCACGGTAAGCAGCAGCTCAAACTCGACATCGTCCACCGACGCCTGGATCGGCGTGGTCATGTCCGTGAGCGTCTTCACCTCGATACTCTTCGGCAGGTTGGTTTCCAACGTCGGCAGCAGATTCTTGATGCTGTTGACGACCGTAATCGTATTGCTTCCCGGCTGCCGCTGTACGTTGACGATGATGGCCGGCGTCTGAGTCGCCGCGTTCGACCCGCTCGCTGCATGACCTACCCACGCCGCCTGCGTGCTGTTCTCCACGCCATCGACTATGTTCGCCACGTCGGTCAGCATCACCGGCGCGCCATTGCGATACGCTACGACCACCTTCTTGTAATCCTGGCTGGTGACAAGCTGGTCGTTGGAATCGATCTGAAAGTCCTGCGCGGGCCCGTCGAAGTTGCCCTTCGCCGCATTCACGCTGGCATTGCTGACCGCCGTGCGCAGGTTTTCGAGATCGATGCCATAGGAAGCAAGTGTCGTGGGATTGGCCTGAACGCGCACCGCCGGCTTCTGCCCGCCGCTGATGCTGACCATTCCAACGCCGGAGACCTGCGAGATCTTCTGGGCCAACCGGGTGTCGGCTAAATCCTCCACCTGGGTCAACGG
>DATCBR010000054.1:0-3655 GCA_036511765.1 Acidobacteriaceae bacterium
AGATTGCCGCGCCCTTCAGCACGCCGATCAGCACCAGCGGGTGTCCCGTGGACTGCCCCTTATAGTCCGCGGTGATCTGCCTGCCCAGCTCCGCCACGCGGTCCGCGATCTGCTGCTTGGAGACGAGTACGTCCATATCGACGGCAGGCGGAAAGGCTGGGGGGGCGCTGGCTGGGGGCATGGCCTTTAGCCTAGCGCATCCGCCGCTCAGGGTCGAGTAACCACTCGCCAGCTCCTCCAACTCCTCCCTGGGCCTCGAACCCTTGAATCTCTCACCTTGCGCCTTGAACCTTATACCGGGACCGCCAGCTATACTCCTTGAAGAGCATATGTACCCCTACCTGCCCGCCATTGGGCCGCTTCACGTCTTCCACACCACTCTCGGCCCCTTCCAGCCCGGCACCTTCGGCCTGATGTTGTGGCTCGCCGCGGTCGTCGCGGTCATCGCGCTGCAGAAGAACTTCAACCGCCATCGCGTGGGCGCGGATGCGCTGAACATCGTCGCGCTGGCGGTCATCTTCGGCATCATCGGCGCCAAGACCTGGCACGAGATGCAGAACCTTCGCGAGCTGCGCTACTCGCTCGAGATGATCACGCGCCCCGGCTTCAGCCATCCGCTCGACGTCCTCGCCGGCTTCCTCTCCTGGTTCCGCGATGGCTTTGCCTGGTTCGGCGGACTCTCAGCTGGCATCGCCGTGCTGATGTTTGAGGGCCACCGCGCCCGCTTGAAAGGTCCGGACTGGAAGTCCTTCGACCAGCCGGGCACGCTAGGCCCGCGCGTCGGCGCCATCCGCATGCTGGACCTTGCGACTCCCG
The DNA here is from genome assembly GCA_036511765.1 of Acidobacteriaceae bacterium. Taxonomy (GTDB): domain Bacteria; phylum Acidobacteriota; class Terriglobia; order Terriglobales; family Acidobacteriaceae; genus Edaphobacter. The sequence continues at coordinate 817 of DATCBR010000054.1, forward strand.
CCGCGGCCATCGGCTACGGTGTCGGCCGCATCGGCTGCCTGCTCTCCGGCGATGGCGACTACGGCATCAACACCACGCTGCCCTGGGGCGTGCACATGGCGAAGAATGCGCTGGTCCCGCCCACCCCCCCCACCGCGCTGGTGCAACCTACGCCCATCTATGAGCTGCTCTTCTCGCTTGCCCTCTTCTGGCTGCTCTGGCAGCTTGGCAAACGCGTCCATCCTGTTGGCTGGATGACGGGGGTGTACCTGACTCTTTCAGGAGTCGGCCGGTTTCTGGTGGAGTTCGTGCGCATCAACCCGCGCCTCTACTTCCACCACACCATGAGCAACGCGCAGGTGGCCGCGCTTGCCAGTGCGCTGCTCGGCTTTGTCGTGGTCCTTCTCGCGCAACGCAACTCCGCGTCACGGTCAGACGCCGTGCGCGGGAAGCCCACACAGGAACCGACGCCCGCGTCTTCCTGAACTGGGTCTGGCGCGTCCAAATCTTCAGATATCATGCCGCTCAAGAAAGTCTGGAGAGAGTGATGGTCCGTATTGCTGCGCTTTTCGCCGTTGCAGTCTGCACCGTTCCGCCGGCCTTTGGCCAGGCGAGTCAAAGCGATTCTCAAACCCTGCAGGCCATCCTCGCCGAGCTGCGCTCCATGCACAACGACGTGCGCCTGGGCCAGACCACGCAAATCCTGCTGACCGAGCTTGAGGTGCAGGAGAACGCCGTCACGCGCGCGGCCCAGCGCCGCGACGACCTGCGCAACCGGCTGACGCAGGTGCAAAGCAATGAAAAGAACATGGCCCAGCAGATGACGCAAAACGAGGACCAGGTCTCAAAGATCATCGATTCGATCCAGCTCAAACGGCTTACGGATATTCAGAATCAGCTCAAGGCGTCGATGGTCGCGCAAGCACAGCAGGAGAAGGACTGGAGCAACGATCTGCTGGATGCAGAGAATGCTCTGCGCAAGGAGCAGGACACACTGCAAAGCATTCAGGACCAACTCGCAAGCGTAATTCGCAAGCTCCAGCCCGCAGCGAATTGATGGCCTCAGCAATTCGAGGGCGTGCAAGAAGGACAATAAATCCAATCACATAGAGCCTTGTGTTTTGACATTAATGACTACTTGACATTTATTACTCTATAATGCAGAGTACTCCATGTAAGGAGATTCCCATGCCGGACTACCCCGACCTCAACCCACAACTCCCCACCCGCGTCGACCTCGTCGCCCGCCTTGACCTGATGGAGGCCATGATCGCCGAAGGCCGCGAGGCCACTGCGCGTTGTGGCTGGATCTTCGTCCTCTGGGGCATCATCGATCTCGTCGGCATCGCGGTCCAGCGAATGTATCCCCAACGCATCTGGAACTGGCCCGTTGTCATCTCCCTCGGATGGCTGCTGCAGTTCGCCGGCTTCTCCTGGAAGCGGCGACGCGGAGAGTATAGTTGCCGCCCCAACCTTAAAGGCCGCTCCATGGCCGCCATCTGGGGCATGATGGGCGTCACCCTTAGCCTCTATTGCGTCACCGGCATCTTCACGCATCATGGCGGCGGCGTTGCCTATCTCGCCGCCATCTTCATGATTGTCGGCATGGCGCATGCCACCAGCGCGATCATCCTGCGCTGGCGCGCGCAAGGCGCAGTGGCCGCGCTCTGGTGGGCTGGCGGCGTGGCCGTGTTCTTTCTCCCGCTGACCCGTCATTGGCCCGAGACCATCTTTGCATTGGAGATGCTCTTCGGCATGGTCTTCTTCGGTCTCTACATGATGTTCCTGGAGCGCCGCACGCCGCCGGGTGCCACCCTCAATGCCTGATCTTCCCGAACTGGATCCCGTTGTGCACGGCAAGCTGCGCCTCGCCGTGCTCTCGCTGCTGGTCGCCGTTGAGGAGGCCGACTTTACTTGGCTGCGCCAGAAGACCGGCTCCACTGACGGCAACCTGGGCGCGCAGATGCTCAAGCTGGAAGAAGCCGGCTACGTCTCCGTTGAGAAACGCTTCGTCGCGCGCAAGCCGCAGACGCTCTACCGCATGACGCCCAAAGGCCGCGACGCGCTCGCCGGTTACGTCACCGCGCTGAAGAGCATCCTGGGCTCCGCTTTGTAGGGAACCGCAATCGTCCGCTGTTCGTACCATCTCGCACTGAAAGGAACTGAAATGAAAACCGTCGCGCTCGCCGCTTTTCTCTCGCTTGCTCCACTCGCTGTCTCTGCGCAGACCGCCCCAGCCACGCGCCCTGCTCCGGCCAACCTTGCCTTCGAAGTCGCCTCGGTGCACCAGTCTCCGGAGCCCGACATGCGGCAGCTGATCGCGAACCTCAACCGCGGCATCAAGCCCGAGTCGATCCACATCGATGGTGAGCGCGCGGTCTTTACCTTCATGTCGCTCAAGCGGCTGGTCGCATATGCCTACAACGCGCAGACGTACGAGGTCACCGGCCCGGACTGGCTCGCCACTGACCGCTTTGACATTACGGCAACGCTACCCGCCGGCGCCACCAAGGACGAAGTGCCGCGCATGATGCAGGCGCTGCTGCGCGACCGTTTCCACATGGAGGCGCGCCATGCCACGCTCGACGATCAACCGGTGCTCGCAATCCAGACCGGCAAGAGCGGCGCAAAGCTGAAGCCTGCAACTGCCGCGCCCAAGGCGCTCGACCTCTCTCAGCCGCTTCAGCCCGGCCAGAGTTTGCTCGAATCCCCGACCGGCGCCATCCTGCTGACACGCAAACCGGACGGCGCCACCACTTACGACATGGGTGAGCGCGGCGATTTCACTCTGAAGTTCGACACCAGCAGCATGGCGATGCAGATGACCTCGAATGCCATCACCATGAGCGGCGTCGCGGTG